>NZ_CAUFYA010000032.1:0-61185 GCF_959596855.1 uncultured Butyricimonas sp. | reverse complement strand
AATAGTTTTAAGGGAAATGATAAAATTAGGCTTCCCTTTAGAAATGGTTTTTTCTTTAGATGACCAATACTCTGAAAATGTATCAGGTTATGTACCTCTACATGAAATAGCAGAAGCGTATGGAATTCCATTCAAGAAATTCAGAAAAATAGGTTCAGAAGACAATATTCAGTTGATAAAGGAGATTGCGCCGGATTACATATTTGTAATAGGTCTTTCCCAATTGATTAATAAAGAGATTATTAATAGTGCAAAAAATGGTGTTGTCGGTTTTCATCCGACTCCGTTACCTAAGTTTCGCGGAAGGGCTGCAATGGTTTGGCAGGTTTTGTTAGGGGTTCGTGAAACAAAATGTAGCCTATTTATGATTGATGAAGGTATTGATTCCGGAGACATTTTGGGGCAGGAAGAATATGTGATAGAAGATACGGATTATGCTGTCGATGTGTCTAGAAAGCTAGGGGAAGCATTATCTCGTTTAATACCGAAAGTTTTGGAAAAGATTATTAAAGGTAATTTGGAACTTATCAAACAAAAGGAAGAGGAGGCTACTTATTTGTTAATTCGTCGTCCGGAAGATGGACAAATTGATTGGAAAGAGCCGGTAGAGAAAATACAACGATTGATAAGGGCTGTCTCTAAGCCATATCCAGGGGCGTTTAGTTTATACGACGGTGTTCATAAAGTAATTATTTGGCGAGCGGATTATTTAGAAAATAGGAAGTATATCGGTATTCCAGGGCAAATTTGCGAGATACATGATGCCTATATGGATGTGGTTGGTATGGATGGCATTATTCGTATATGGGATTATGAAAATATAGATGGGGTAAGAATGTTGGTTGGTCATAAGTTGAAGTAAATCAAATTTATTGTATAATGAAGATACTTGTTTTTGCACCGCACAATGATGATGAGGTTTTGGGGGTTGGAGGAACTATTGCGAAATATGCAAGAGAGGGACATGAGGTGTATGTTTGTGAGGCAACAAGTCTTTTAAGCAGGCCGGAGAGAGTTCAATTTGTACGGAATGAAGCGTTAAAGGCTCATGAAATATTGGGTGTGAAGAAATCCTTTTTTCTAGATCTTCCGGTTGTTGCTATTAAAGATACTCCAACGAAAGAGGTAAATGCTCGATTTGATGAGATAGTACGACTTGTTAAGCCTAATATTGCGTTTATTCCACATAAGGGAGATATGCATATCGATCATGGAGAAGTAGCTAAAGCCGCAATGGTTGCTTTAAGACCCATTGAAAACCCTCAACTAAAAGAAATCTATGTATATGAAACTTTGTCTGAAACGGAGTGGAATATACCAACTGTCGATAATGCGTTTATACCTAACTGTTATAATGATATTTCAGGTTTTATTACTTTGAAGAAGCAGGCAATGGAATGTTTTGAATCTCAATTGAAAAAATTCCCTCATCCAAGATCTTTAGAAGTAATAGAATCTTTATCTCAATTGCGTGGATCTACTATTGGTGTGGCAAATGCGGAAAGTTTTATGTTGATTCGAAAAAGGATGTGATTGGATTTTTTGTTTTTAGTTATTAATGGAATATTTTGTTAGAAAATGTCGGGAAAAACCAGTATTAGATTATTCCAAGAAAGTGATATTTCATGTAAACTCCGATGGATAAACGATTGCGGGAATAATAGGTTTCTACATTATGACCTTCCTTTGGATGAGGACAAGACTAGAGTTTGGTTTCATAAGAATAAGGATAGAACGGATCGCTATGATGCTATTATTGAATATGACGGTATTCCCGTGGGTATAATAGGATTATTGTCTATAGTAGATGGACGGGCAGAGTATTATATTACATTAGGAGAGAGTCAGTATAAGGGAAAAGGTATAGCACGGGATGCGAGTGTTTTATTGTTGAAATATGCTTTTGACGAATTGAAATTGCGAGAAGTATATTTATACACGGAAGTGGATAATATACCTGCCCAGAAATTATTCGAGAAATGTGGTTTCGTGAAATACCGTTTGGATAAGAACTCTGCTGTTAATAGAGGACAGTTTGTAGATAGATACTATTATGTTATTACGGCTTCTGAATTTGGTAGTGTTAATAAGGGAAAATAGATATGACTCCTTTATGCTTTTTGTTTGGTGATACCAATAGAAACAATATCTATATAAAGCGTGATGATCTGCTCCCCGTCTCCTTTGGTGGAAATAAAGCGAGAAAAGCTATAAACTTCTTTAGAGAAATAGATCGAGGAGGCTTTGATTGTGTTGTTACGTATGGAAGTAGTAGTTCAAATCATTGTCGAATCGTTTCCAATATGGCTGCTTCTAGAAAATTACCTTGTTATATTATTGCCCCGAAAGAATCGTCTTTGCCTACGTTTAATAGTAAGATGATGGAATTGTTTGGTTCCCATTTTACGATTGCTTCTGTAAATGAAGTTCATGACACAATCGAAAGATTATTGGCGACATTAAGAGAAGAAGGTAAGAATCCTTATTTTATTGCGGGTGGAGGACATGGTAATCTTGGGACACAAGCTTATGTGGATTGTTACGGGGAAATTAAGGAATATGAACGTGAATATAAAATTCATTTTGATTCTATTTTTCTGGCATCCGGTACGGGAACAACTCAAGCAGGATTAATCTGTGGCCAATTGATGAATCGGGACACACGAAAGATCATCGGTATTAGTATTGCTCGGAAAAATCCTCGGGGAAAACAAGTTGTATCGGATAGTTCTTATGAATATTTAGAGAGTAAAGGGATGCAAATATCCAAGAGTCTATTGGAAAATGAAGTTGTTTTCGTTGATGATTATGTCGGTTTAGGGTATGGGACGAAATCTCGGGATATAGATCATACGATTAGTAGCATGTTGGTAGATTTTGGAATTCCAATGGACTCGACTTATACAGCAAAAGCATATACCGGTATGATGAGATATATAAAAGAAAATAATATAGCGGGAGAAAATATCCTATTTATTCATACGGGTGGAACTCCTTTGTTTTTTGATGATTTGATGAGATTAGAAAATGTAATTTAGAAATGGGAATCAATATATTAATCTTAAGTGTAGGGACAAGAAATAAAATAGTCCGATATTTCAAAAAAGCCTTAACGGATCAAGACGGCAATCGTTTAGGTTTTGTAGTTGCTACAGACATGAGCGACATCGCTCCGGCTGTATATGAAGCTGATAAATATTATCGAGTGCCTTGTATGACGGCTCCGGATTATATGGAAGTTATTTTTAATATCTGTAGAAAGGAAAAAATAACCGCCGTGTTGAGTTTAATAGATCCGGAATTGAGTTTATTGGCTAAATATAAGGAGGAATTTGCGGCTCTTGGTGTTACGGTAATCGGTTCTGATTATGCTTTGTGTGAAATGAGCCTCGACAAAATGCAAATGTATGAATGGCTAATAACGCACGGTTACAAGACTGCCGGGAGTTATACCGATAAGGCCGTTTTTTTTATGGATGTGGAAGCAGGGAAAATTTCTTATCCGGTATTTGTGAAACCTGTTAGAGGTAGCGCCTCCATTGCTATAAGTAAAGTGCACGATAAAGAAACCGTCGATATGCTTTTTGCCCATGCTGATAATCTGATGATTCAAGAATTTTTGGATGGTCAGGAAATAGGGGCAGATGTTTATATTGATATGTTGAGTGGTGAAGTTGTTTCTATTTTCACGAAAAGAAAAATAGTCATGAGGGCAGGTGAAACAGATAAGGCAGTTTCTTTTAAAGATGAAAAACTATTTCGTTTGATAGAGAGGTTTGTGAAAGAGGCCGGATATAGAGGGCAAATAGATATTGATATTTTCGAGATAGGAGGAAGCTATTATATATCAGAGGTAAATCCCCGGTTCGGGGGCGGCTATCCCCATGCTTATGAATGTGGTTGTGATCATATAAAATTGATTGTGAATAATTTGAAAGGTAAATCGAACCCGGTGAACATCGGGGATTATGCAGAGGGCATTCATATGATGAAATATAATGAGGTGATGATTCGATAAGATAGAAAAATGGAGTAGATATGAGAAGTGGCATACGTAGAAAATGGGATAACCTGAATTTTGAGATAGAATCTATTTATCGGAAACACGAGTATCGGAAGAAAGCCAAGGTTCGTTTAAAGCGGATGAATGGCGGATATAAGTGTACCAAAGAATATAATGAGATTGTTGTTCCTTTTTGGAAAAAATATGGATTGAAACCGGCTAAGATGTGGTATCAGATTTTTTGGGATAGAACTCATGAGCCGGATCCGCGTTATATTCCGGATGATTTATGGTATGGGGTTATAGTTCCTTATTTCAGTAATTCACAATTTCGACGTTTTGGTGAAGATAAATGTTTGCATGATGTTTTTTTCAAAGATTTGATTCGACCTGAAACGATCGTGAAAAATATAGCCGGAGTCTTTTATGATGCGGATATGCATATAATTACTAAAGAACAGGCGGTAGAGAAATGTATGGCGTATCAAGGAGAGTTTTTGATTAAGCCGTCAATAGATAGCGGAGAGGGAAGATTGATAAGTTTCTTTGACTCGCGGGCTGTGGAGCAAAAGTCATTTTTATCGGCTATGAACGGGTTAAAGGCGAACTTTATTGTTCAAGAGTCTGTAAAGCAGCATTCGGTGTTAGCTGCGTTGAATCCCTCTTCTTTGAACACGATTCGCGTTGTGTCGTTTTTGTTTGAAGGTACGGTTTATATTTTATCTTCTATTTTACGAATGGGGGCAAGCGGACATAAGGTTGATAATATTGGTGCGGGAGGATTTGCTTGTCCGATTCAGGCCGATGGACGATTGACAGAGAAAGGTGTTAATCGAAAAGCCGAGTGGGTTACGGAAAATCAACACGGTATTCGCTTTGCGGATGTTGTTGTGCCTTCTTATGATAAAATCATAGCTATGGTGAAAGAGCAACATTTGAAATTGGCTCATTTCAAGCTGATCGGTTGGGATTTTTCAGTGAATGTGAGTGGAGAGCCTGTTTTCATCGAATACAATGTTTGTCCGGGATCAAATCAAATCACTTGTGGTCCAACTTTCGGAGATTTGACAGAGCGTGTGTTGGAGGAGGTCTTTGTGAAGAAGACGTTGAAATACGCACAGAATTAGATGAATATATAATAATTTAGGTAAGAAATTAAAAATGAAAATCGCTATTTTAGGAGCAGGAAACGCAGGATGTGCGATTGCGGCTGATTTAACATTGAAAGGACATGAGATTACTTTGATCAAGACATCTCACGCGATGCATGATGATAATTTTGAGTATTTACAAACGCATCGCGGAGAAATGACTTTGAATGAGTTTGGGAAAGTATCTACTGCATATATTCACCGAGTTACGAGGGATTTGAAGGAACTGCAAGACGCTGAAATCGTAATTATATATATTCAGACAAATTTTCATGAACAATTAATTGAGAAGATAGCACCGTACTTACAAAAAGATCAAATTCTTTTGATCAATCCCGGCTATCTATCTACGGCATATGTGCTTAAATATTGTCAAGATAAACCGATCATCGTGGCAGAAGCTCAAAGTTCTTTTGTTGATGGTCGTATTATGGAACCGGGACAATTTAAAGTCGGTTTTCGTAATGTAAGGAACCCGATTGGGATTTATCCTGCGTCGAGAAAGGAGAAAGCGATAGAAAAGTTGGATAAGTTGCAAGAGCGATTCGTTTATTTGGATTCCGTGGTAGAGGCTGCACTCCATAATCCTAATTTGGTTGTACATACCGTGGGCTCTGTTATGAGTATACCGCGTATTGAAAAATCTCGTGGTGATTTTTGTATGTATCACGAGGCGTATACGCGAGATAATCCCGCTACATGGCGAATTTTGGAGGCAATGGATGCGGAAAAGATGAATGTTTTGGAAAAATTGGGTTTTGCTAGGTTAAGTTATGTGGAGGCTTGTAAATACCGGAACTCTCTGGATGATAATATAGATGCGAAAGAGGTTTTCTTGGACTATGCGGAGATGGATACACGTGCGAAGGGACCAACAAAGGTCGATTCCAGATATATTTCGGAAGATGTACCTCAGGGATTGGTGATGTTAGAGGCTTTAGGCAAATCACTTCATGTTGCAACTCCTATTGTTTCAAGTTTGATAGAAATAGCGAGTGCCGCTTTGGGGCGTAACCTGCGTGCAGAAGGGAGGACTCCGGAGAAGTTGGGACGGGAGAATATAAAGAAAATACTGGTGGACTGCAGATCCGGAGAAGAATTATGAAAGAAAGTATTTTACAGAAATTTATTCGCTTATTTCGTGATATTGATAATGAGGTTCTTCCTAATGCGAATATTTTAGAACGGATTAGAATAGTCTTTGATTTTTTGTGGGAAAAAGTGAGATATAACATAGAATTGATTGACTATGTTCAGTATCGCTTTTATTTTAAAAGAAGAATTGAGAGGAATCAATTTATTACACATGGTAAATTATTGAGAATTATTAAAATATGTAATGATCCGAAATCAAGAATGTTTTTTGATCTGAAACCATTGTTTAATCAAGAATTTAAAGACTATTTAGGTCGGGATTGGTTGGATACAAAGGCTTGTTCAAAAGAAGTGTTCTATTCTTTCTGTAAAAGGAATCCCATGCTTTTCTGTAAATCTCCCGATGGAATGTTCGGAAAAGGAATTAATCTTGTCCATTTGGCAGATGTAAGCAACTTGGATATTTTCTATGATACGTGTAAGAAAGATAAGCTCTTATTAGAAGAAGTGCTGGAGCAAAATGACGAGTTGGCAGCATTTAATAATAGTGCAGTGAATACTGTTCGTGTTGTAACATTGATTTGTGCGGATGAGTCGGTTCGAATTATGGCTGCGGTTTTACGGTTAAGTAGAAAGGGAAAATTTGCCGATAATTTCCATCATGATGGGATTGCCTCGTTGATAGATGTAGAAACTGGCATTGTTAATACGGTAGGGGTAGACCGCAAATGGAATCGGTATACAGTGCATCCGGATTCAAGAAAAACTATAGTAGGATTTCAAATTCCTAAATGGACTGAAATTATGGGTACAGTAAAGAAAGCTGCAAAGGTTCATCCTGAAGTCAGATACATAGGATGGGATGTAACGGTAAAAAACAGTGGGGAAATCGTTTTGATAGAGGGTAATCCGGGAGCTGATCCTGATGTGACACAAATTGAGGATCAGATTGGAAAATGGCCATTGTATGAGCCTTTGTTACTTGAAATAGAGAGTTGTAAAGAATGATTTGAATTTATCATGAATAAAATTACTTTTATCGGAGATATTACTTGTGATAGACCTTTGCTGAATGCTGCATATGATATGAATTCAGGTAGTTATGATTTTTCTCCTGTTTTTGGAAAAGTTAAAAGTTTATTTGCGGATTCCGATTATGTAGTAGGCAATTTTGAGACTGTATGTGGAGGTGATAAAAATGGATTTCAAAATCAGTATATGTTATGTAACTCTCCTGATGAATTGATTCAAGCAATGGTGAAAGGGGGGATCAATTGTGTTACGATGGCTAATAATCATTGTTTAGATCAAGGGATTGAAGGGCTTGTTCGTACAATAGATGAGTTAGATAAAAATAAAGTTTTACATACGGGTACTTTTAAATATGAGGATGCTTCAAATCGAGTTTTGTATTTATATTTGAATGATATTGTAGTAGCATTAATATCGAACACCTATTCAACTAATGCTTCAAATACGGGAATTGTTCTAAATGATCGAAATGATTTTTATGTGAATTTGCTTAAGAAACAAAGTGAATTTACTTTTGTTGGTAAGAGAAGATGGGCTAAGAGATTTTTGTTCAAACTTATTAACGCAAGATATAGGAGAACTATAAATAGAATTGTGGCAAGGCTGAAACTGAAGCAGGGAAAAGTATTCTTAAAGCCAAGGGGTGATGTTATCGTAGATGGTGATACTGATAATAAATATTTGAAGTTATTGGTAGAAGATCTGAAAATCGCAAGAGATAATGCTGATTATGTGATTGTCTGTTCGCATTTTGGAGGGCAATTTAATGAAATTCCGGGTGCATATAGTAAGTTCATTGGTGATTTTGTCCTAGAGCATGGTGCTGATATGCTGATTGGAAATCATCCGCATGTTATTCAGAAAGTTAAAAGAGAAAATGGGAAAAGTATTGCTTATTCTTTGGGAAGTTTTAATCAATCTCCGAGTGCTGATTATATAATTCATGACGCCTTGCCTGAATATTCAATGGCTTTTCATGTTTATTTTTCAAAAGATCGAGATAACGTAAATACAAGAGCGATAACATTCTCTATCTTAAAAGCGGTAGAAGATTCGAATAAGATGTTAGTAGTTTATCCAATAAATAAGTTATATGATGAATTGGAAAAGAATAAGCGTATTCAATTGGAGGAAGATGTGAAGATAATTTACAAAAGAATCACAGGGCAATCTATTCTCAAGAATTTGATACAGAATGAGTATGTATTAATGTAATACGATGAAAGATTATTATAAAATAAGTTTTACAGGAGATATAATGTGTGAGCTTCCTTTACTGAAAGCTTCGAAACATGGTAAAATGTATGATTTCGAATTTGTTTTTCGTGGTGTGAAAGATAAATTATCGGAATCTGATATTGTTATTGGTAATTTGGAAACTGTATTTGCAGGAGAGAAGGCCGGATATACACATGACGTGTATTCTTTTAATACGCCGGATAGTTTCGTGTATGCAATGAAGGATGCGGGAATTAATTATGTGAGTACGGCAAATAATCATTGTCTTGATCGCGGAATCGAGGGACTGATCGGAACATTAGAATTACTGGATAAATATGGAATAAAGCATTTTGGAACTTATAGGAGCAAAGAACAAAGAACTCCTTATGAACTTTTGGAGATAGGTGATAAGAAGATTGCTCTAATTGCTTATACGTATGGAACAAATGTCGTAGAGAATGGGATTATCTTTAAAGAAGATGATGAGTTTTATGTTAATATTTTAAAATCCCAGAAGCGTGAGTGGCTGAAATTTGAAAAGACATTAAATACACCTGGTATTCGTAGTAAACTCTCACGATACATACGAAAAATAACGACTCTGGATCAACGAATGCGAATCAAGAAGAGACTTGGCATGTTAAAAAATACTGCTAAATCAGATGATTTGGTAGAAGGTGATATTTATCCGAGATATTTAGAACATCTTAAATCCGATGTTGAGGAGGCAAAGCGTGATACTGACTATGTTTTTGTTTGTTTACATTCTGGTGGTTTGTTTAATGTTGAAGTTGGAGCATATACGGAGTATATTGTGGATTTAATAGTTCGTGCGGGAGCGGATGCTGTAGTCGGTAATCATCCACATGTCGTTCAAAAATTCGTGGATAAAGGCAGCCTTGTCGCTTATTCATTGGGTAATTTTAGTATATCTCCTAGTTCTCTCTATTTAGTAAGGGAAAATTTACCGGAATATTCGGTGTTGTTGCATTTCTATTTTGATAAAGGGAATATGTCACTTTGTAAAGTGACATTCTCTATATTAAAGATCGTAGAATCTGGAAGAGGAAATTTAAGCGTGTATCCTGTTAATGTGTTGTATGATAAGTGTGTTATTGCTAGTGAACGGGATTTGTTGACGAAAGATTGTACGAAAATATACAATATCTTTACCGATAAGAAGGAGATGACTATAGACATCTTGGATGAGTATGTGTGCTTTGAAAAAAATTAAGAACATATTATGAAAGTTTGTTTTTTTGCGCATTATAGCATTACCAATAGCGATGGGGCAACTCTTTCAATGTATAATATCATTGATGAAATGTTGAGCCAAGGGATAGAAGTTGTCGTAATTCTAGCAAATACGAGAAATTTAGAGGATCGGATTGCGGAAGGGAGGATCAAATTTATAGTCGCCCCCTTGTATGGAATGAGGATGGATTTGAACAGGAGGACTCCGATGACACAAATGAAGTTCTTTGTGAAAAGTATCTGCAATTCTATACATAAAAGAAAAATAGAAAAGGTGCTTAAAGCGGAAAATGTTGACATTATTCATATAAATGGACTTGACAGTGGTATTGGTGCCGAGATCGCACAGAAGTTGAAGATTCCGTATATTTGGCATATTCGCCAATTCATGGAAGCGGATTTGGGTAAGAAGTTGTTTCGTGAAAAATATGTGTATCGGTTG
Source organism: uncultured Butyricimonas sp. (assembly GCF_959596855.1). NCBI lineage: Bacteria > Pseudomonadati > Bacteroidota > Bacteroidia > Bacteroidales > Odoribacteraceae > Butyricimonas > uncultured Butyricimonas sp. The sequence continues at coordinate 50,987 of NZ_CAUFYA010000032.1, read as the reverse complement.
GTTTCAAAGGCTTCTTCTGTTATTGCAATATCAAAAGACGTACAGACTAAATTTGAGCCTCTTTTAGGACGCAAAATGGATCTTGTATATAATGGAGTTCCTGTTGAAAAATATAAACTTGAGGATGTATCAAGATTTGAAACTCCGATAACTCGAATTCTCTTAGCAGGAAGAATCTCTGTCCAAAAAGGTCAAATGGATGCCATTAAGGCTGTAGAGTTGTTAATACAGCGTGGTATTGATAATGTTTCATTGACTTTGGTTGGACAAGGGGAAACTAAGGAGTATTTGGAATACGTGAAATCGTATGTAAAAGAGCATGGACTTGAACAAAAAGTTTGCATTCTAGAACATCATGACGATTTGAGAGAGTTACGAAGACAATGTGATATAGGCTTGACATGTTCGAAAAAGGAGGCTTTTGGACGAGTTACTGTAGAGAATATGTTGGCTAGAATGTTGGTCATTGGGGCTAATACAGGAGGGACTGTGGAGATCGTTAAGGATGGTTATAACGGCTTGTTGTATGAGGAAGGGAATCCGGAAAGCTTGGCTGATCAAATAGAATATGCTATGTTGCATAAAGATAATGTACAACAGATGATAGAACAAGGGGTTATTCGAGCTATAGAAGATTATTCAATAAATAGAGTTGTAAGACAAATATTGAATTTATATAAGTTAATTGATAGTCGTTTTACTATTTGATATAAAGTAAATATGTTGCCAATAATAATTATCATTCTCTCTCTCGTAGGAGGTGTATTTTTCTGGAGGAAAAAAAGGAATTTGTGGAATCCTGCTTCTGTATTTTTATTCGAGTGGGCTTTGGTTGTTTATTTGGCTTCCTTGCAATTGTATAATTTGATTGATATTAGTACAAAAGCATATGTTTTTGTACTAATTGGTGTTGTTTCTTTTTTTATTGGTTCTTTGTTTGCAGATAATTTACGATCTAGTAAAAATAGAATAGGTCGAGTATATGAAATAGACTATGCTCGAATGAATATAGCATCAATTGCTATAATTGTGTTTAGTTTATTTCGAATATTATTTATTCTTAAATTATTGTCGGGAGGTTTTTCTTGGTGGGAGATTCGGTTAATGTCAACTTCAGGAGAAGGAGGTGTAGGAACTTTGAAAGGAGGAAACGTGTCAATGTTTATACATGATTGTATAATTGCCCCATTAATGTATTTGATTGTTCCTACTTTATTTGCGGAATTGCTAATTGGTGCTAGAAATAAGAAGTTTATGATTCTTTCTATGATTGCAATGATATGTTATTCTATATCTACTGTTTCAAGAGCTGTATGGGCTTTTTCTGTTTTATATATATTGTTCATAGTTTTACTATATAGGAAAAAGTATAGTTTGTCAAGGAAAGTAAAACGGATGATGAAATATGGGATTCTTATTATAATCCTTCTTTGTGTTATTATATATAGGATTACTCTGATGCGGGATACAGAAGCTGATATCTTTACAAATATGTATGCGTATATAACCGGATGCATGCCTTTGTTGACTCTTCATCTGGATGAGGTAACATCGTCAATAAGGACTTATGGTGCTATGTCATTAAATGGCTTTTTATATCCTATGTTTTTTGTTCTTAATTACTTACATATATTATCTTATCCTGATGCTTTTGTTGATGCTCAGTTTGTTAAGAATTCATTAGAAGTTTTTATGCCTTTATCTCCTCACATTACAATGAATGCGTATGTAACATTATTTTATTATTTCTATATTGATTTTGGATATTTTGGAATCGCTTTAGGCTCTTTTGTTTTTGGATATTTATGTATGAAATCCTATAAATACTGGAAACAAAATGGAGATATAAGAAGTCTTGTTATTTATTTGATATTAATGCAGTTTATTGTGTTTTCTGTTGCTAGAATATATACAGGACTTTCGACTAGGGCTTTGTCAGTTGTTTGGCTTTTGCTTTTATTTCATAAAGTGCGAATTAAAATGTCTGAAAAAGATGGGAGAATGTGATTGTTTAGGTTCAGATATAAGTGTAAATCATATTTGATATGTTTATTTGCTGTTGGTGAATCGAATTTTTTATGGGAGGAATAAAGAAAAATCTAATATATAACGTTACTTATCAAATATTGATAATAATACTTCCATTTATTACTGCTCCGTATATATCAAGAGTATTGGGAGCTCATGATATAGGTGTTTATTCTTATACACAAGCATTTGCAAATTACTTTTATCTTTTTGCGATGTTAGGTGTAATGAACTATGGGAATAGGACTATTGCGGCTGTTAGAGATAATTCTGATGTATTGAAAAAAATATTTTGGGAGATTTTCACTTTTCAATTTTTTATAGGAATATTAGTCTCTGTAGCGTATGTTTTTTACTGTATATATTGTGTGAAAGAAGATAGACTTATATACTATATGCAGTTTTTCTATGTAATATCCGGTGTTTTTGATATTAATTGGCTCTGTTTTGGCTTGGAGAAATTTAAATTTACAACTATTCGTAGTGTGTTGGTGCGTCTAGGAATGGTATTTGCTATTTTCTTGTTTGTGAGAGAGCGATCTGATTTGGCTGTTTATACAGGTATTCTTTCTGTGGGAAACTTAATTGCTGCATTTGCTGTATGGCCATTTGTACTAAAGCGTATTGGATTTAAGATGCCTACGTTAGAGGGGATATTGAAGCATCTTAAACCAAATCTTATTTTGTTTTTTCCTGTAATTGCTGTTAGTATATATCATCTTATGGCAAGATTAATGCTTGGAGGGCTCAGTACAGAAGAAGAAGTCGGTTTCTATACTTATGCGGAGCGGATTACCCAAATACCTAATACTTTAATTTTGGCATTGAACTCCGTCGTAATGCCAAGAATGGCCAATTTATATGCTAAGAATGATCGGTATACCACGAGAAATCTTATGGATAAGGTTATGCTGTTTGCTATGTTTATGAGTGCATTAATGGCGTTTGGATTAGCAGGTGTAGCCCCTATTTTTGCTCCTTGGTTTTACGGTGCCGAATTTACTCGATGTGGTTTATTTATAGTGCTACTTTGTCCGATTATTATCTTTAAAGGATGGGCAGGAGTATTGAGAACCCAATATATTATACCTAAAGGGAGGGATAAGGTCTATATCATCTCTTTAACCACAGGTGCTATTGTTAGTTTGCTACTTAATTTTTTATTAATACCTAAGTATAGTGGTACTGGTGCTGTTATGGGAACTTTGGGGGCTGAGTTGTCTGTTTGCTTAGTCCAATTCGCCTTGATACGAAGAGAAATACCATTTGCGATATATTTGAAAGATGGATTGGTGTTTTGCTGCTTTGGCGTTGTGATGTATATTGTAATAAGTTATATGGGTAACTTAGATATATCTTCATTTTTTTTAATGCTTTTGCAAATTGCAATTGGAACTTTGATTTTTGGTGTTCCTGCGGGTCTTTATTGTATGAAAATAAAAGGATTTAATCTTAAAATGTTAAAAAATATATTCTAAATGAATTCTTAAAATGAACAAACAATACAAAATAGCAGTAGCCGGTACCGGCTACGTCGGTTTATCAATCGCCACTTTGTTGTCACAACATCATGAGGTGGTTGCCGTGGATATTGTTCCGGAGAAGGTGGATTTAATCAATGATAAAAAATCACCCATTCAAGATGATTACATAGAAGAGTATCTGGCTAATCATAAATTGAATTTGAAAGCTACGCTAGATGCGGAAATGGCTTATAAAGATGCCGATTTTGTGGTGATAGCGGCTCCGACAAATTATGATAGTCAGCGGAATTTCTTTGATACATCCGCTGTCGAAGCTGTGATAGAACAGGTGCTTCGTTATAATCCAAATGCATTTATGGTTATTAAAAGTACGATACCGGTCGGTTATACGATTACTGCGTGTGAGAGATTTAATACGAAGCGTATTCTTTTTAGTCCGGAGTTTTTGCGGGAGTCTAAGGCCTTGTATGATAATTTGTATCCAAGCCGGATCATCGTGGGTACGGATTTGTCTGAGCCGGAATTGGTGGATGCGGCTCATGTTTTTGCTGAGTTGTTGCAAGAAGGGGCTATAAAAGAAAATATAGATACCTTGTTTATGGGATTGACAGAAGCTGAGGCCGTAAAATTATTTGCGAATACATATCTCGCTTTGCGTGTTTCTTATTTTAATGAGTTGGATACGTACGCGGAAATGAAGGGGTTGGATACTCAATCGATCATAAATGGTGTGTGTTTGGATCCTCGTATCGGAAATCATTATAATAATCCCTCTTTTGGTTATGGAGGTTATTGCTTACCGAAAGATACAAAACAATTACTCGCTAATTATGCGGATGTACCCGAAAATTTGATAGAAGCGATCGTGGAAAGTAACCGGACAAGGAAAGATTTTATAGCGGATCAGGTTCTTCGTTTGGCGGGCTATTATGCTTACGGGAAAGAAAATGAATGGAGTAGCGTGCGAGAACATCCTGTTACAATAGGTGTGTATCGATTGACGATGAAGTCTAATTCAGATAATTTTAGGCAGTCTTCTATTCAAGGAATAATGAAACGAGTGAAAGCAAAGGGAGCTACTGTAATTGTTTATGAACCAGCGTTGCCGGATAACACTACATTCTTTGGTTCAGAAGTCGTTAATGATTTGAATCTCTTTAAAGAACGTAGTACGGCTATTATTGCCAATCGATATGATATGGAATTGGATGATGTGAAGAATAGGGTATATACACGAGATGTGTATAGAAGGGATTGATCTTAATATCGAGAGAGTCGTGGGAGTCGTGAAGCAAATCCGGAAAAATTTGTAGCCGGAGAAAGGATGTGATTCTGAAGTAACTTTTAAGTTGATGTTTTTCCCGTCAGAGGGTATAACGAAAGTTGTAAATGCTTTTGTTATACCCTTTTTGTTTTTTAGAGTTTCGCCACATGGGGCGTTTGCAGGTGAAAAGGTCATTTCACGAGATATAAAATTAGGAAGTTATGAAAGAAATAAATGATCAATCGCAACGTCTCGTGGGAGATTGTTTTTTTGTACGTCAGGGAGAACGTATGGAGAAGTGTTTTTACTCGGAAGTCTTGTACGTGGAGGCTTCGGGGTGTTATAGTTATATTTATCGTCGGGATAAGCCCCGGCTTTCGATTACCCATCCTCTTTTAGTGGTGGAACCTTGGTTGCCGAGGGATATGTTCCGCCGGATTCACCGGAGTTATATCGTGAATCTTCGGGAAGTGGAGGGATTTATAGGTAAGGCGATCTGCATTGCAGATCGGGTGTTGCCCGTGAGTCCACTTTACCGGGAAGAGGTGTTCGGGTGTTTCCTGTTTTGGGAATTAAAGCGCAAGAAGAAGGTGCAATAGAATGAAGGGATATAGAAGATAAGAGTAGTTAATCGTTCTTGTGAGGTGACCTTTCAAGGGAAGTTTTGTTTAGATAATTTTTCCGGGGATTCAGATGATAAATCGGGGCATTCGGATAATTTGGTTGGTAAAAGGCGTTCCGGGATGTACTTTTGGAATACAATTAAAAATTACAAAAGATTATGGGAGTGTTACAGAATGTGATTAGAGAGCTAGGTAAAGAGGTTTGCCGTTTTACAGGAGGAGTGGTACAAGAGCAAATATCTCGTGAGTCGGATATCGTTTTAATCGTTTTTTGGGACAAGTAGGGCGGGGAATCAAAATTCTTTCTTTATATTTGTAAATATATAAATTATGAATAATAATTGATTTTACAAAAGAATAATTCTGATGGATTAATAAATTATATATGATTAGTTCATAAAGAAAGAGATTGTATAATTTAAATAATGTGATTATGAAAAAAATGTATTTGTTCTTTTTTCTAATGTTTGTTATTATTAGTTGCGAAAAAGAGAACTTTAATGATGATAATAGAGTTTCGGAAAAAATCTTGTTTTTTGAACTTTGTGAAAAGTATAATGTTAAAGCAGAAAAGATTAATGTTGATATGGTTGGTGAATTGAAATCTATTTCACTGGAGGATTTTAAACGAGAAGTGAAAATTTGGGATGGTATGAAAAATAATTTTTCTATTGCTACTTCTAATTACATTGAAGTTCGTCCGTTCGTTTCTCGTGATGAATACTTTGGTCGTCTTAGGGTGGAAAGTCCTAATATAAATGTAAGTTCATTAGATACAGAAATTGGAATAGCAATTGATTTTACACACTACTATATGATAGGAAATTCCAGTGCAATTGTTTATGTGAATGGTTTGCAAAACAGTAAGGTATCTAATGTACAAGCATATATTGCTTCTACAGTGCCACAATTTTTTATTGGAGATGTTAATTTTGATCTGATCTATATCATTGAAATAGATGATTGTTTTTATTCTATAACACAACCATTTTCTGTATCAGTTACTTTCCAATTTTATGGTGATTATTTTTCAGATCCTGTAATGATAATTAGGGTTGCAGGAAGAATTATGGAGCCAGTGGAAGAGCCTCAAATATCTTTGCCTGATATGTTAAGTTCATATATTGGTACAGATGATTATTACATTGGACGGATAAATGATTTTAAAAGAAGATATCCCGATAGGAGTGTTCCCGATTTTTATAGATATGCCGATTTTTATTCTTATGAATTTATGTATAATGCTGAGTTTAATCCTGCTTTATTGGACAAAATGACTTCTTTTCATAGGCAAACGCAACAGAATTTATCAAATTATTTACAGCGTTCTCCGACAATAGAACTCCAAAGTAGTACTTTTAAAAATATAGCTATTAATAATATTGCTTCATACGTGAATCCTATTATTGTACATGATATAAATTTAATGGATCAATTAATGTTAGTTCTTGCATTTTATCCGTCTGATTTATTTTCTGCAAGAGGAATAAATTGGATTAAAGAGATACAGCGTCAGCAAATTAATGCCTATCAAATTAATCGTGCTTTTGCACTGCAGCATGCACGGGAACTTATGCAAAATTGGACTAGGGCAATATTTTTGATAGATAATTATATTAGTACAAAAACAAATTTAGAGCCGAGAGACTATGTTGATTATGTTCAAGCACCTGATAGAAACACATTTGTAAATATGATTTTGGGGCCGCAAATAGATTATTTTGAGAAAGTGTTTGGTGATGAGGTTTGGTTTCAATGGTAATGAAAATGTTTAAGATAGAAAAATCAAATAATATTGTAGAAAAACCTACAATATTATTTGATTTTTAATATGACAACCGTGATTTCCGGCCATGCACCGAAACGTAAGGGCATAAGTCCGATGAATCCCAGCCCGACGTTGACGTACAGACCTTGCGAACCTTCCATGTATAGTCCGCTCCATTCGGGGTACATGAGGGAGGAGGGAGAGAGGCGACCGAGGGCGAATTGCATGGCGTGCGTGTGCCCGGAAAGCGTGAGATCGATGTCCGTGTCGAGCACTTCCCGACGCCAGTGCGTGGGGGTATGACTCAACAACAGCTTGAAAGCGGTTTGTTCCGAGCCTCGCATGGCGAGAGGGAGATCGCTGTATCGGTCGAGAGTACGTCCGCCATCGTCCCCGACACCGATCAAGGCAATGCTATCCGTACCACGGTGCAGCATCACGTGTTTATTGTCAAGTAGATACCACCCCATGGCGGCTTGTCGTTCCTTGATGTCTTGCAGGTTCTTTTCACGAGCTTTCTTGCTCGCCCAATGACGGTACGGGCTGTAATCATGATTCCCGAGTACGGAATACACCCCGTCGGGGGCTTGCAGGCGGGAGAGAATATCCTCGAAAGGATCGATCTCCGCTGCCTCGTTATTTACAAGGTCACCCGTGAACACGATGATGTCTGCCCGTTGGGCGTTGACGAGATCGACTGCTTCTCGCAACGCCTCCCGGTTATCGTGCCAGCTTCCGGTGTGTATATCCGAAACCTGTGCCACCCGGTAGCCGTCGAAAGCTGCGGGGAGATCGGGAGACGTGAAAACGATCTGTTTTACCTCGAATTGTTTCCGTCCCAAAAACGTGCCGTACAAAATGACCAACATCGTGGCGGTTCCTGCGACAACACCCAACCACGCGAAGGGATGGGACTGTAATTTCAGCGTGTATCTTGTCGGCAGGTCGAGTAGCGAACAAATGGAAAAAATCACTTTTGGCAGCACGATGGCAAGGTACGTGATCGTGAAAATCCCGATAAAAGATTGTCCGCCGTGTCCGCCTCGTGAAAACAGTAATATCCATAGAAGACCAAGCATCAAGATAACCGACGGCACGAACCACAGCAATCGGGTACGTCGGTTGGCGATATGCCGTTTGATATATAGCTTGTAAATATAGATGTCCGGAATAACGAGTAAGAATATAAAATAGATGGCTAATTTTTCGATCATAGTTCACGAGTATATTTTTTGAAACTCAAAGTTATAATTTCTTTTTTGTTTGATGCGTTATTGATGAAAATATATACCTTTGTCGTGTTAAGTCACGTAATACGGGTGATAGGAGTAATGGTTACATCTGAAAATCAAAAGCGATTTGAAACGATATATCTTGAATATTTTCAAGCTATACGGGATTTTTGTAGCTCCTATCTAAAGGATGAGGAGTTGGCACGGGATGTAGCCCAAGATTCGTTTTTCTCGCTTTGGAATCATTTTAATCCGGTTTTCTCGGAGAAGGAGATCCTTTCTTTTTTGTACACGTCGGCACGGAATAAATGTTTGGATCATTTGCGATTGCAAAAAGTGATCGAGAGTAAGTTTCAGGAATTGAAGGACGAGGTTTACGGTGAGGAGTTTTTTCTGGACGAGGTGACGCGTAATGAAACTTACCGGATCGTGCGCGGGGCCGTGAATAAGTTGCCCGAACGTTCCCGGCAGATTGCCACACTCACGTTGCAGGGGTATTCACTGCAAGAGATTGCCGACGAGTTAAGTGTTTCGATCAACACGGTAAAGACTTTGAAAAAAAATGCTTACGAGAAGTTGAGAGAAATGATTAGTAACCAGTATATTGTATCCGTGCTGTTGAAAATATTCATCTAAATTATATTTTCCATTCACCCGTTTTTTCGACTTCTTCGTATGATGTGTATTAAAACAAGTGCGATGAAGCGTGAAATAGAAAAACGAATAGATTTGGCGAGGCAATTCGCGAAGCGTCTGGCGGAGGAGAAGGTGAGCCGGGAAGAGGGAGAGGTTCGTGCCCCGGGGAAGGAATTGCCTTTACAGGAACTTTATGATGATATAGAGGTAAATCTTCCCCGTGTATGTTGGGAGCCGGCGGGGCAAGAGGAATGGGAAGTTTTCCGGAAGAGGTATTTGTCCAAGGGACGGGGACGTCGCCTCGTGTTGAGGTATTCGGCAGTTGCGGCTTGCGTGGTGGCGGCATTGACGGTGGCGTTGTGGCTGTATTTCCCGACTCAGAAGCAAGTAAAACCTTTGATGATTGTGCCCGTGGCGAGTAATTTACCGACGATTTCCGTGAGTGACAAAGAGTATGTTTTGGATTCCGCGGGGATCGATTGTTTGCAACGTCAAAACGAGGTAGCCGTGAAACAGAAAGGGAAGGAGTTAACTTACGCAACGGATACGGGTGCCGTGGAGGAACCCGTGTGGCACACGATACGGGTGCCGCGGCAGGCGGAATTCTCGTTGGTGCTCGGCGACGGTAGCCACGTGCGGATGAACACGAATACCGTTCTTCGTTATCGGGTGCCTTTTACCGGATCGACCCGGGAAGTGTGGATAGAGGGGGAGGCGTATTTCGAGGTTGTCCCGGACAATACAAGACCTTTTGTCGTTCATTTCGCGGATAATAGCGTTACGGTATTGGGGACGCAATTCAATATTTCCTGTTACAATGAACAACCGAGTCGTACGACGTTGGTCAGCGGTTCCGTGTGTTTGAGTGATTCACGGGATTCGGTGGTGTTGCTCCCGGGGCAGGAGGGGGTGATTGCCACGGGTGATAAAGGTATCCGCGTGCAGGAGGCGGATGTGGATGTCAATACGGCATGGTTGAACGACCGGTTTTATTTCAAGGAGCGTTCGTTATTCGAGATCATGAGGGCTTTGAGTGATTGGTATGACGTGACAGTTCGTTTTAACGACCGGGATCTCGGGAGTATGCTTTTTTCCGTGGAAACGAAACGTTACGAGGATATCGACAGCGTGCTGGAGATTCTAGAAAACACGAAAAAGATTTGTTTTGTTAAAAAAGATGACGTGATCGAAGTAAGACGTAATGAATAGAAAAGCGGGAAGTTCTCGCGAAACTTCCCGTTCTCTATATTCTCGCGGAGCGAGAACTAGTTGTTATTTTAAAATTCAATTCAAAATTATGAAAAAAAACGGTTACACCTGCAAGAAAGGAGTAATTAAATTCCCTCTTGCATTTGTTCACAGGTTTTTGTACCTGTTATTAGGTTTTGTCTTCTTGTCGAGTGTCCCGGGGAACGCACAGGCACAGGAGAAACGATTTGATTTGAAGATGCAGAACGTGTCTTTGGATCGGGTAATTGAAAAGTTGAGGGAGGTAAGTAACCTGACTTTCGCTTACCAGCTTGACGACGTGAAGGCTTATACCAAGATTAGCTTTGACGTGAAACAGAAAACGGTAGGGGAGATTCTTGACGAGTGTTTAAAAAAAACGGAGTTGACTTGGAAACAGGTGGATGAAACCATTATTATTTACAAGCGTCCCGTGACGAAGGAGGTGAAAGCGACGGTGATCAAGGGTGAAGTGCAGGACATAAACAAAGCACCGATACCGGGCGCTACCGTAAAGTTAGTGGGAACAACAGTGGGTGTTGCCACAGACAGCGAGGGTAAGTACACGATTTCGTTGCCGGTGGAGAAGGGGACTCTGGAGTTTTCTTCTATCGGTTACAAGACGAAACAGGTGGCTTTCTCAGGGGCGAAGGATATGTTGCGCGTGAGTTTGGAAGAGGACGTGGCGGCGCTGGATGAGGTGGTCGTTACTGGGTATCAGGTGCTTAAAGAGAAAGCATCGGCGGGGTCTATCAGTAAGGTGAATATGGATGACTTGGTGTTGGACGGTACGCGGACTTTGGAATCGGCTTTGCAAGGTAAAGTTCCGGGAATGATGGTAATCAATCGTAGCGGTTTGACGGGGACCCGCCAGAGAGTACGCGTGCGGGGAACTTCCACGTTGTTGGGTAACGCTGAACCTGTGTGGGTGGTAGATGGAATCATTCAAGAGGATCCTCTTCCGTTCAAGACGAATGATTTCAATAATTTGGATCCGAGTAACACGGATATGATCAACGATTTCGTGGGAGGTGCTATTTCTTGGTTGAACCCGAAAGATATTGAATCAATCACGGTGTTGAAAGATGCTATTGCTACGGCTATTTACGGAACGAAGGCTGCAAATGGGGTAATTGTGATTACCACTAAGAAGGGGAAAGTGGGACGAATGTCTATTAATTATTCTGGAGGTATGTCGTATTCTCCGAGGATGAATTATAATAAAATGGAGTTGATGAACTCGCAACAACGCGTGGATGTTTCCCGTGAGGCTTACGAAACCAATATTCCTTTGTCTGGGAACCAGAATATCGGGTATTCAGCGTTGGCGAAAGCTTATCGAAACAGGGAGATTACTTTGGAAGAGTTTACTGCTGCGGCCAAACAGTTGGAAAAGAATAATACGGATTGGTTTAAAATATTTTTTAGAAATGCCATCAGTCACAATCACACGATAAGTATTTCAGGGGGAACGGAACAGGCAACATATCATGCTTCTTTCGGTGTGAGTGATAATAACAATACAGCGAAAGGAAACGGTCAAACTCAATACACGGGTAACGTGAGTGTATCTGCCCGTCTGTGGGAGAAGATTTCGTTGTCAACCTCACTTGCCGGTAGTGTGTCGGAAACAACAGCTTTCATGGGAGAGGACCCTTTTACGTATGCTTCCAAGACCAGTAGGGCTATTCCGCATAAAGATGCCAATGGGGAGTTATCTTTCTATGAACATAAGGATAACGGATTTTTGTTTAACATGGAGAATGAATTGAAACATAGCGGAAACGAAAATAGATTAGCTTCTTTGAATGCTAGTTTGAGTTTGCGTTGGCAGATTTTGGAGTCCTTGTCATACTCTATGTCCGGATCGTATAGTAACTCTCGTATGGATGGAGAGACTTGGCGTACGGAGCAAACAAATTATATAGCCAATATTCGGGGGTATAATTTTGAAGAATTTGGTAAAGGTGATGAAAAATATGAGGTTTCTAAACTTCCACATGGAGGAGAATTGACCCAATCCATGAGTGGGTCTGTGGGATGGAGTTGGCGTAATCAATTGGATTTCGTGAAGGTGTTCAATGGTAAACACTCTGTTACGGCAGCTCTTGGTTATGAGTTGAGAAGCTCCCGGGGAAAAGGTTCTTCGGAAACAACTTACGGGTATATGCCGGATAGAGGAAAGGTGATCGTAAATATACCTCCTTTCCAATCAGGAACAACAAATGTTAGTGATTTATATCGAACAACTCCGTCTATTAGTGATAGTAAATCGAATACAATGTCCTATTATGTGACTTTGGGGTATATGTTTGATGACCGATTTGCGTTTAATGTGAGTGCTCGCGGGGATGCTTCCAACCGTTTCGGGCAGGATAAAAGTGCCCGTTTTCAACCCGTGTGGGCATTGGGCTTTCGCTGGAATATGGAAATGGAGCCTTGGATGCAGAACCAGAATTTTGTGCGTGGTCTGAATTTCCGTTTCTCCTACGGGTATCAGGGAAATGTGGTGGAGAGTGTAAGTCCGTATTTGATTGCGACAATTGGTAAAGATCCGAAAACTTATGATTATACTTTGACTGTAAAGGATTTGCCTGCGCCGAAGTTGAAGTGGGAAAAAACGCAGAACATCAACTATGGTATCAGTGGTAGTTTGTTCGATAATAAAATTTCATTCTCGTTTGATGGGTATTACAAGAAGACAACCGACATGGTGACGAGTTTGGAGGTTCCGTATGAAAACGGAGTGGCGACTCGGCCTATTAATGGTGGCGAGATGTCTAATTCCGGTTGGGATGCCAGTTTTGGATTTACTCCGGTGAAAGGGAAAGATTTTATCGTTTCTTTGGGTTTTAACATGGGGAAAGTGTATAATAAATTGGAATCAAGTATTGAACCAACGCACGAGTGGACAGAAGCCGCAAGCGGTAATTTGAGTAAAAAGGGGTATGCAGTATCCAGTTTCTGGGCAATGCGTTTTGCCGGTTTGAATCCCGAACACGGGGGACCAATGTTTGATTTGACGGGGGCGGAATTGGAAGAGGCAAAGACGGATGCCACGCTCTATATGGATTACGCCGGGAAAATGGAACCGGATTTTAATTGCGGAGTTTCTTTTTCTATTCGTTACAAGACATTGTCGTTGTCCAGTGGTTTGTATTTAAGTGTAGGTAATCAAACTTTTTTGGCTCCGATGGGAAAAATGACGCAAAGTATCCCGAGCGAGTATGAAAATATGTCTACCGAGTGGGTGAAACGTTGGAGGAAGCCGGGTGATGAGAAAATTACTAATGTGCCTGCGTTACCGAATATGATTACTACTGCCAGATATATAAAGGTGGTGGATTTGGAGTATAATCCTTATGATTTGTATGCTAAATCAACGGCACGTGTGGTAGATGCTTGGTTTTTGCGTTGCGGCAGTATATCGCTTTCTTATTCATTGCCGGAAAGATTGTTACCGGGTACATTACAACATCTCGGTATGTCGTTCTCGTTGAATAATCCTTTCCAAATTAGAAGTAAAGATTTCAAGGGACGCAATCCGGAAGTAGCATTGGGGGGACAACCCTTGCAAAGAACTATGTCATTGGGAATTAGTGTAAGTTTTTAATTAATAAAGGAATACGAATATGAAATCAAAATTGTTTTTACTATTCCTGGCGCTTTGTTTTATTCAGTGTGATGATTTTTTGGAGGAACAGAGTCAGAGTGAAGTTCGTCCTTCGACGGTGTCGGATATGGAAAAAATATTAGAATCCGGTGCTTATCCGACCGAGGAAATGGGAGCTTTGATGAATCGGAAAACGGAAATATTCACGGATAATGTGAGAAGTAACATTGTCGAAGCAGGTTATCAAGCACAGAAAGAGAATGAAATGTGGCGTTTTAGGTGGGACCTTCTCATGTTTAATGAAGATGGGGGAGGTAATGATATTTCTTTTTGGAAAGTTCCGTATGAACGGATCATGGGTTGTAATTTGGTACTGGAGTATATAGACCAAATGGCAGGAAGTGATGTAAAAAAAGCTCATATTAAAGGTGAAAGTTATGTTTTGCGCGGATTGTATTACTATATATTGGTGAATTTTTTTGGTGTTCCCTATAATTATGGTGATCCGACTATAAATTCAGGAGTACCATTAAAATTGAATACCGGTGTTACAGATGAGAAATTTAAACGTAATTCTGTTGCCGAGTGTTACGAGCAAATATTGGAAGATTTGGAAACGGGAACACGTTTGATGAAAGAGGGGCAAGAAGCCCAATCCAATGATGTGTTGCGTTTACGTTATCCGGTAGGGTGGGCACTCTTGTCAAGGGTTTGTCTTCACATGAATAAGTGGGATGAGGTTATTTGTTATGCTGATTCTGTATTGGATATCCATCCTCAATTATTTGAGATGAAATCTGCAACATCTTATTCAAGTGGTGTTTATGATTCAAGAACTCCTATGGAACTCTTATGGTGTTGTGTTGAAAAAGATGAAGATACCATGGCTTTGTATCCTTGTTCACCCTCGGAAGAGTTGTTGGATCTTTACGTGTTGTATGACATAAAGGAAGGTCTTTCTGATTTGAGAATTGTAACGTCTAATACGTTCGCTTATTTTGTAAAACCGACGTGGGGGGACTATGCTGGTATTTATGTTAACTCCAAAAAAGGTGTGAATGGAACATATTGGGTGAATGGCGGGATTCGTACGGCAGAAGTGTATTTGAATCGGGCAGAAGCTTATATCCGTAAATATATAGAGACACATAATGAGGAAGATGCTTATTTGGCGTTGAACGATTTGAATGAATTGCGTCGAAATCGTTTAAGCGCAGGATATGTGGATATGACGATGGCTGATTTTACTAATGCAGATGAATTGTTGGAATTTTGTTTAAGGGAGAGACGTCGGGAATTGTGTTATGAAGGGAATCATCGTTGGTTTGACTTGCGTCGTTTGGGTATGCCCGAGATTACTCATATTTTCTTGGATAATGATAACGGACATGAAACAAAATATGTTTTGCAGAAAAATGATTCACGGTACGTGTTACCTATTCCCGGAGAGGTGTTGAGAAGAAATCCGAACTTGACAGAAATAGTTAATGGTAATAACAAATAATACATGACTATGAAATTCAGATATTTATTATTTATCTTTTTTTGTGTGGCATTGTGGACAGGATGTTATAATGAAGATGATATTGTGCCCACGGAGGGAAATGAGATGATGTATTCTTTGCCGCAAGGAACTCATGAATATGATGATGATATTGTGCAATGGTTTAAGGACTATGGTTTTTATACAGTTTATGAGTACGATGTTAAGGATTTATACTGGGCAAATACCGGGTGGGAAGAACAAGTTGAACCTAATTTAGGAGGTTATTTGACAGCAAAGAAAGCCGATCCTGATTATGTTGCTCCGGTGTTGGGTATGTTTCAAGAATTTTTCTTGGATTATTATTCGGGAGATTTATTAAAAGAAGCTATGCCTTTGAAAGTTTTCTTGTGCTCAGAGTTGTGGCAGGGAAGTTGGTATAATAATCGTTTAGAGGGAATTATGGAACGTGGTGATTCAATTGAACTAATGGTATATAGGGGATACGACTATATTGCTTTGAATGGAGCGAGAAAAGATTTTGAAATCACGGAAGGTGTGAAAACAGAATTTATGCGGGGACTTCATAAGATTTTCTTGAATATATTGTATAATAAGGCTATTATGACTGTTCAAGATGACTTTGCTGCTGTTTCTAAATATGTGGCGTATAGCAATATGTATCCTTCTGATCCAAATGATTTTGATGCGGCTTCCAAGATGAACTGTTTTGCACAAGGATATTTGAATATCCAAACGGCAAAAAGTATTTATTCGGTGGATCAAATGAAAGAGTACGATTTTATGTTTTATTTGAATTTGGTAATGAGTTATTCATTGGCAGAATTGGAACAAGAGGAGGCTTATTGGAAATCTTGGGATAATCAGCCGTACATGGATTATCGTGGTTTGTTAAATCCGCGAAGAGGATTTGATAAAGTACGTCAAAAATACGAGATTATGGTTGAGTATATCGAGAGTTTCGGTGTAAATCTGGACCGCATCCGTTTCCCGGAGCGTTTCGAACCCGAGGGAGAAGAAGGAAACGATTGATGTTAGTTTAATTTTTTAGTGATCATTTATGTGATGCATCGCCCGTCTTTTGATGGGACGGGCGATGCTTTTAGGGAGTATTGTATGTAAAAATATAACGGTGTTATGGAAGAGATTATCGTAAAAGTAGAACGTTTGTCACATCGGTATAGTATCCAGTGGGCAGCGAGAGATGTAAGTTTTGAGATTCCCAAGCACGGGATTTACGGGTTGCTGGGTGCAAACGGGGCGGGGAAATCGACCGTGATGAATATCATGTGCGGGGTGTTGAAGCAGACTGAGGGAGATGTGATAATTGCGGGTGTGAACACGAAGCGGGACACGATTGCCGCCAAGCGGCATATCGGTTTTTTGCCGCAGAAACCTCCTTTATATCAGGATTTAACGGTAGAGGAGTATTTGACACATGCGGCGGATTTGCGTTGGATGGCACCTCGGGAGATTAAGAAGGCGGTGGAAGAGGTTATGGAACGTTGTGCCATCACTCACTTCCGTAAGCGGTTGTTAAAGAATCTGTCCGGAGGATACCAGCAGCGGGTAGGTATTGCGCAGGCTATCGTGCATAAGCCGGACTTAGTAGTGTTTGACGAGCCAACCAACGGTTTGGACCCGAACCAGATCGTGGAAATTCGTCGTTTGATCAAGAGTATTGCGGAAGAACGCACGGTGATTCTCTCCACGCATATCCTGTCGGAGGTGCAGGCTACTTGTGACCATATATTGATGATGGATCACGGGAAATTGGTTTTTTCCGGTACCGTGGACGAGTTTGACAATTACATCGTGCCGAATACGATATATGTTCACTTTGCTAATGCGCCTACTGCCGAGGTGTTGGGACAAGTGGAAGGAGTGACCGGGGTGGAGGACTTAGGCGGACAACAATTCCGGGTGCGTTTTACCGATGCGCAGGAGGTGATCGAACGCCTAGTGGATCTGAGCACCGAACAGCATTGGCGGATGCAGGAGATTCGGCAGGAGAAAAATTCGCTGGATACGATATTTGCCAAGTTGACCGAGAAGGGAAATTAATTGCTAAACGTTAAAGAGATTTATTATGAGAGCCATATATAAAATAGCGAAGACGGAATTACAGATGCTTTTTTATTCGCCTATCGCTTGGTTATTGTTATTGTGTTTTATTTTTCAGACGGTGTTCTTTTACACGGGTATGCTCGAGGGATTCGTGCTTGACGTGGAAAATTCGGGGAGGACTTATTGGTGTTCTTATCGTTTATTTGTTATGGGACATGGCGGCGGATCGGGTTTGTGGCCGAGCGTGGTGAAAATCCTGTACTTGTATATCCCCTTGTTGACGATGGGGGTAATCAGTAAGGAGTTGAGTAGCGGTTCGATAAAATTATTGTATTCTTCACCGATCAGCAACACGCATATCGTGTTAGGAAAGTTTTTGGCGATGGTGGCGTATGCGTTTTTGTTGACCTTGATATTGTTCGTGTATGTCGTGTTTGCTTGGTGCACGATCGATAACTTCGAGTGGGCATGGATATTGACCGGGTTGTTGGGAATATTTTTGTTGACCTGTACCTATATGGCGGTGGGTATATTTGTTTCCAGTTTGACTTCTTATCAGGTGATTTCAGCGGTAGGTACGTTTATCGTGTTGATGTTGTTGGGTATGGTGAGCGGCTGGGGACAGCAGTATGACCTTGTGCGGGAAATTACCTATTGGTTGGGGATGAACGGACGTGTGAATACTTTTATTAGTGGTATGCTTTGTAGCGAGGATTTGATTTATTTCTTGACAGTGATTGCTTTGTTCCTGATGTTGACGATTATTCGTTTGCATGCTATTCGCCAGAAACAGAAATTCACGATTACGCTTTACAAAAATCTCGCGGTGATTGCTTTGGTTTGCCTAGTGGCTTTTATTTCGTCACGTCCGGCATTGTTAGCTTACGCGGATACGACTTCCACGAAAAAAAACACGTTGACTCCCGTGGCTCAAGAGATCGTGGGGAAATTGGATGGGGGATTGACGATTACTTCTTACGTGAACGTGCTTGACTCGAGATACGGTACTTACGCTTATCCTCATTTTATCATGAAGAATCGAGAGGCTTCTCGTCACTTTACACGTTTCAAGCCGGAAACAGAGTTGAAAGTCGTGTATTATTATGCGGATCCGAACGAGGGGATGCCGGGACGTCCTTCCGCTTGGCAGCAAGCCCGGCGATTGTGCGAGGTGTACGAGATGGACAGTACGATGTTGTTGTCGAGAGCTGAGGTGGATAAGATGGCGGATTTGGCGTCACAAGGATATAAGTTTATACGGGAAGCAGTCCGCGAGAACGGACAAAGAGAGTGGTTACATGATTTCACGGGTAGAGGATTGTTGGAAGAGGGTGCGACTGCCGTGGCGTTGAAACGTATGGTTATGGATGTGCCCAAGATCGGTTTCGTGACGGGACATCGGGAGAGAAGTATGTACGGGGATGTGCCGTATGACATGGGATACTTGTTGACGCATAGATGGAATAGCGGTTCCTTGGTAAACCAGGGATTTGATATGGTGGAGATAACCTTGGATAAAGATATACCAAAAGATATTAATATATTGTGGATCGCGGATATGCGCACGGAGTTGACTCCGGAAGAGGAGAGTGTATTGGGGAAATATATTGAACGGGGTGGAAACCTGATGTTTATGGGTGAACCCAGTCACCGCGAGGCTCAAAACAAGGTGTTGGGTAAGTTTTTCGGGTTGGAATTGACACCTTTGTTGGTGGGACCGGATGTTCGGTTCAAGGGAACTTTACCGACGGCAAACCTTTTGGCAACGGTTCCGACCCAACGGGTGAAAGATTTGATGTACCAGATGAAATCTACTTATCGGATTGCCCACGAGAATTGTGCGGGGATCGAGCAAGTGGAGGATAAGGGGTTCAAAGTGGAAGCTTTCTTGAAAACGGATACGATCGGTCCGGTGTGGACAGAATTGGAAACCACCGATTTCGTGGATGACACGGTGAAATTTAATCCGGCAGTGGGAGAGGTGTCCAAAGTGTTTAATACTGCGGTGGGGCTGACCCGTCAGGTGGGAAACAAGGAACAACGGATTATGGTGACGGGAGATGCCGATTGTTTGTCGAATAACGAGTTTGTAATTACGAGAGGGGTTTCTGCTGCCAATGGTAATTTGCTGGCGGGATGCGCTCTTTGGATGTCATACGGTGAGGTACCCTTGGATACGCGGCGTCCGGACACGAAGGATTCAACCGTGTCGATATCTATGGCTTGGTACAGGATATTTAAAGCCGGGTTTAAATTCGGGTTACCGATCTTGCTGCTGGGATGCGGGGTGTTTATTTGGTTCCGGCGGAGAGGAAGATAAGCGAGTGTGAAAATTTTGGTATGATAAAAAAGAAATAAAAGATATTTATGGAAGAAGCTATCGTAAAAGTGGAACATTTGTCACATCGTTACAGTGTGCAATGGGCTGTCAAAGATATTAGTTTCGAGATCCCGAAGAGAGGTATATACGGTTTGTTAGGCTCTAACGGGGCGGGGAAATCGACCGTGATGAATATTATATGCGGGGTGTTGAAGCAAACGGAAGGAAATGTGCTTATTCATGGTGCGGATACGCGTTTGGAACCTTTGGAGGCGAAGAAACATATCGGGTTCTTGCCTCAGCAAGCACCCTTGTACACGGACATGACAGTGGAGGAGTACTTGACGCATTCGGCTTATTTGCGCCGGATGCCGGATAAAGAGATTAAATCGGCGGTGGAGGAGGTGATGGAGCGTTGCTCTATTATGCATTTCCGTAGTCGGTTGATCAAGAATCTTTCCGGGGGATACCAGCAACGGGTGGGGATTGCACAGGCTATCGTGCATAAGCCTGCCTTGGTGGTGTTTGACGAGCCGACAAACGGGTTGGACCCGAATCAGATTTTGGATATTCGTCGCTTGATACAGGATATTGCGAAAGAGCGGACGGTGATTCTCTCCACGCATATTTTGAGGGAAGTACACGCGATATGCGACTACCTGTTGATGATCGAGCAAGGGAAGTTGGTGTTCTCCGGGACGGTAGACCAGTTTGATAATTATATCGTGCCGAGTACTATATTTCTACAATTGGCGGACGCCCCGGCTCCCGAGGTGTTGATGCAGGTGGAGGGTGTGACTGGCGTAGAGGAGCTAGGAGGACAACGTTTCCGCATCTCGTTCGAGGAAGCGGAAGGCGTGTTGGAACGCTTGATAGAAGCCAGTTCCCGCAATCGCTGGCGATTGATGGAAATTCGACCGGAGAAGAGTTCGCTGGACGATATTTTCGCGGCATTGTCGAAACAAGCGCACTGATGTATGAATTTAAGGTATGTGACTATAAAAAAATGAGATTATGAAATTGATATATAGAATAGCGAAGGCGGAGTTGCGGATGCTTTTTTGCTCTCCGGTGGCATGGTTCCTGTTGGTGATATTTACTTTGCAGACCGCTATGTACTTCACCGGAAGATACGAGTGGTTTATGAAAGGGAATGAATACGGGAGCGGGAGAACGATGATGGCTTCCATGTCTTTGTTCGCGAACGGGATTTGGGGTATCGTGCAAAATTATTTGTATTATTATATTCCGTTGTTGACGATGGGGTTGATCAGTCGGGAGTTGAGTAGCGGATCTATCAAATTGTTGTATTCGTCGCCGATACGTAATTCGCAAATTATCTTGGGTAAGTTTTTGTCAATGGTGATTTATGCCGCTTTGATGTGCGGGATACTGTTGCTTTACGTGGTTTACGCGGCATTTACCGTGGAGAATTTTGAGTTGCCGGTAGTGTTGGTCGGTTTGTTGGGATTGTTCTTGTTGACTTGCACGTACGTGGCGGTGGGTATTTTCGTGTCCAGTTTGACTTCTTACCAGTTCGTGGCAGCTATCGGGACGTTTATCATCTTGATGCTGTTGAGCATGGTAGGCGGCTGGTGGCAGGAGTATGACATCATTCGGGACGTGACTTATTGGTTGAGTATCAACGGGCGGGCTTCTACTTTTATTATGGGTATGCTTTGCTCGGAGGATGTGTTGTATTTCCCGGTTGTGACGGCTTTATTCTTGTTTCTAACGGTGGTACGTTTGAACGCGGTGCGTCAGAAAGTGCGTTGGCAGGTTTCTTTCGGTAGATATATGGCGGTCATCTTGATTGCTTGTACGATAGGATATTTTTCTTCCCGCCCGAAATTGATGGGGTATTACGATGCTTCCTCCACGAAATGGAACACGTTGACGCCGCATAGCCAAGATATCGTGTCTAAATTGGATGGTGGCTTAACGATTACGGCTTACGTGAATATCTTGGGACCGAATTATCAGATGTTCGCTTTCCCCGATTTTATTCAACGTAATCGGGAACAATTTAAACTGTACGAACGGTTTAAACCGGAGATGAAATTGAAAGTGGTGTATTATTACGACACGATCACCCCGGCTGACGGGGTATACGGGGAAACCTTTGCCGAAAGATTGGCGAGCAAGAATCAAACCGTACACCAAGCGGCTAAGAAAATGTGCGAGTTATTCCAATTGGATACCGTTCACCGGGTATTGAGTCCGGAAAAAATTCGGAAGATAGCGAATTTGGAGGGAGAGAGAACGTTTGCTTGGGAATTGGTGCGTGAAAGTGGTGAAAGAGCTTGGTTGCGTACGTATGATGACCCGATGCAACCTTTCCCCGGAGAGGCGGAGATGTCTGCTGCCATGAAACGGATGACGTTGGAAGTTCCGAAGATCGGTTTCGTGAAAGGTTACGGTATGCGTTCCATTCATGACACGAAAACTCGCGGTTATCACTTTTTCGCTTACAAGAAAGATTTCCGTCAGGCATTAGTAAACCAAGGTTTTGAAACGGTAGAAATTGATTTAGAGAATGGTATTCCATCCGATGTGAATATTGTAACAATTGCTGATATGCGTGAACCCTTTACCGAGAACGAGGAACAGGTTTTGGCGAAATATATCGAAAGAGGAGGTAACTTGTATATTTTGGGCGAGCCGAGAAGACGGGACGTGATGAATCCCCTGTTGAACAAGTATTTTGGCGTGAAACTATTGAAAGGTACGTTGGTTCAATATCGTTTGGAATGGTTACAACCGGATATATTGAATTGTATGATTACTCCCATGGCGAGAGAGTTTAGTTACTATTTCGGGTTGGCTAATGGAGTCATGTTACCGACGGCTGCCGGGTTAGAGCAAGTGGCTGACCGGGGTTTCAAAGTAACTCCCGTGTTGGTAAGCGATACATTGAATATTCAGAGGAAAGAGAATCGTTCATATGCCGTGTGGAACGAAATGGAGTCTTTGGATTACGTGGAGGAGCGTTTGACACTTAATCCGGCGAAAGGTGAGGTTGCTAAGGATTATTGTACGGGAATGGCATTAACCCGTATGGTGAACGGTAAAGAACAACGTGTTATGATCTTGGGAGATGCCGATTGTATTTCTAACGGGGAAATCACCGAAGGTCGTTCCCAGACGAACTTCATTATGGACTTGGGTACGTTCCATTGGTTGAGTAATAATGAATTACCTATTGACGTGAGAAGACCGGGTACTAAAGATAACCGGGTAGACATCGGAAGATACGGGTTCTACGTGATGAACTGGGGATTCAAATGGATTATCCCGTTGTTGCTTGCCGGTGCCGGAATCGTGTTGTGGATTAGAAGGAGATCCAAGTAATTAAGTGATTTATGATTTACGATTTATGATTTCGGAAGGCCGGATGATTGAATCGTAAATCTAAAATCTAAAATCATAAATTGAATCATGAGTTTCAAAATAGATAAGCAAACATTGACGGATTTGGCTATATTCGGCACGGGTAAGAACCAGTCTGTTTATGAGATTTTCAACCGGACTCACTCTCGCGGGGGTGCTCGGTTGTTGGAAGAGATGTTCCAGTATCCTCTTTCTGAAATAGATGCCATTGAAAGCCGGAGTAAGGCTATTGCCTATTACATGGATAGCCGGATGCCCTTTCCTTTTCGGGGGGCGATATTTGACGCTATTGAATTTTACTTGAATAACACGGACAGTAGGACTCAGTTGATGGCACAGGACAATACGTTGGGACGGAAGGTAAAAAACATTATGGGTTCCGACACGGATTATACATGGATACACAATGGAATCGTGGGATGTCTGGAAATGTTGAATACCTTGAATGACTTTTTGGATTCCGGGGGTGAAGCGAGTGATCAGAATGTCAAGAAAGCCAATGACGAACTGAAAACATTGCTCGCCAATGAGAAATGGAGTTGGTATCGACAGGAGAAAGGGAAGAAGAAGGTAAATTACGAGCAAGCGGTAAAATACGATAAGGTGTTCCGGTTTGAAGAGCGGGGTAAATTGTTCAAGATGATGTACAATATATACTTGATGGACGTGTATATTACCGTGGGTGAAGTTGCCAGAGAACGGAATTTCGTGTTTGCCAAAGCTTTGCCGGCGGGGGAAAACGTGTTGAAGATGAAAGGCGTTTTTCACCCGTTCCTGAAGAAACCCGTGGGGAACACCATTAATGTGGACAAGAACAGCAATGTCATATTTCTCACGGGAGCGAATATGGCGGGTAAATCAACCTTCATGAAGTCTTTCACGATAGCCTTGTTTCTGGCTCACGCGGGATTTCCCGTGCCGGCGGAGGAGATGGTGTTTTCCGTGCGTAACGGGATGTTTACGACCATTAACTTGCCGGACAACCTGAGCATGGGGTACAGTCATTTTTATGCCGAGGTGTTGCGTGTCAAGAAAGTGGCACAGCACTTGTGCCAGACGGAAAATCTGGTCGTCGTGTTTGACGAACTTTTCCGGGGCACGAACGTGAAAGATGCTTATGATGCCACGTTGGCGGTGACGGAAGCGTTTGCCGGGATACCGGATTGTTTGTTCATGATTTCGACTCATATCATTGAAGTGGGGCAGGTCTTAAAGGAGCGTTGTAAAAACATTCGTTTCGTTTACTTGCCGACGGTGATGGAAGGAAGTGTGCCGAGATACACGTATCAATTGACAGAGGGAATCACGAATGATCGTCACGGGATGATCATTATCAACAACGAGAAGATAATAGAAATAATAAACGGGGAAGGGGGCACGTTATGAGTTTCGAGACAGACAAGCAGACATTGGAGGATTTGAATATCTTGGGGCGGTACAAGAATAATTCGGTTTACAGTATTTTTTGTGATACGGTAACACGCGGGGGTGAACGCCTGCTGGAAAGGATGTTTCTCAATCCTTTGACGGATACCGCGGAGATTAACCGACGAACCCAAATCTTCCGGTATTTCAAAGAGCATGATATTGCTTTTCCCGGCGAAACGAGAGAGTGTGATATCGTGGAGCAATATTTGTCGGGCGCCAGCGGTAAACATTGGGTATTTAATCTGGCGGTTCTATTAAGGGCGAAAACGCTGGAATTAATAGGAAATGATACCGTTATAAATCAATGGCATGAACAAGTGATAACCACGTTGTTTTTCTTGCAAAAAGCCCAGGGTTATTTAGACGAAGTTGTCAAGACAATCACGGGAAACCCTTTGGAAGAGAGAATCAAGTGGGGACATTCCCTGTTGCGGGATAAGGCGCTTGCCCGCGTGTTGAGTTTTCGGGGAGAAAAGCTAAGTTTGAGCGAGATGTTCAAGTTTGACAAGATATTGCGTTGTGATTTAAACAGGAAACTCGTTGATTTCGTGAAATTATTTTATGAAATAGACTTGAATACTGTGGTCGGGCGGGTCGCCCGGGAGCGGGAATTTTGTTTCCCGGTGGCTTACGCGGATAGTGAGGTTTCCATGGGGATACGGGGTTTGTTTCATCCCGCTTTGCCGGGTGCTGTGTCTAACGATCTGGAAATCACGAAAAGCAGGAATATCTTTTTCCTGACGGGAGCGAACATGGCAGGTAAATCCACGTTGATGAAATCTTTCGGCATAGCTGTTTACATGGCTCACATGGGATTCCCCGTGGCGGCGAAAAGTATGGAGTTCACGGTACAGGACGGGATATATACCTCGATCAACGTGCCGGACAACATTAACTTGGGATACAGCCATTTTTACGCCGAGGTTTTACGGGTGAAAAAAGTGGCAGTGGAGGTGAGTTTGTCAAAACGATTGGTCGTGATCTTCGACGAGTTGTTCAAGGGTACGAACGTGAAAGACGCTTTCGACGCCACGCTGGCAGTGACACGGGCTTTGGCAAATCGTCGGGCTTGTTCTTTCATGATCTCCACGCACATCATTGAGGTCGGTCAAGAATTGGGGAAGACGTGTGATAACGTGACTTTCGCGTATCTCCCAACCGTGATGAAAGACAAGGTGCCGACTTACACGTACCGTTTAGAAAATGGGATAACGAGTGACAAGCACGGGATGATTATTATTAATAACGAGCGAATCGTGGAAATCATTCGTTCGAGAGTAAGATAAACTGCAAGAATTTATTTATGAGAAAATTAAATGATGTTTATTCACGTTCGGGAAACGTGAAGTGGGGAAACCTTATGTCTTTGGTGTGCATATGTATCATAAATTTGAGTGCGATAGACGGGATGGCACAACAGAAGCCATGGTCTTTGCGGGTATGTATTGAACATGCCAGAGAACATAATCTTCAAGTAGAATACGCCAGAGTATCTTTGGAAAATACTTCAGTTGACTTGTCAAGGGAGAAAGCCCAGCGGTTACCATCACTTGATTTTTCGAGTACCCAGGGGTGGGGACACCAAAAGTCAAGTTCCTACACGGGTAGCTATTCCTTGAACGGAAATATGGCACTTTACCAGGGAGGCAAACTCTCCCGTTCCATCCAGCAGCAGGAATTGGTTGAAAAAGCCATGACGCAAGATGTACTTGTTGCCCAAAATGATATTGAAATAGCGGTGACAAAGGCATATTTGCAAATTCTGTACGCGAATGAAACTTTAAAAACCGACAGGCAGACGTTGGAAAGTTCCGGAGAGCAATTGGCACGGTCGAAAGCCTTGCTTGACGCGGGTTCTATCAGCACAAGCGATTTCGCCCAAATGGAATCTCAATATAGCAACGATCAATACCGGGTGATACAATCCGAAAATGATTTGGCTTTTTCCAAGTTACAATTGAAACAACTTTTGGAACTCGGACCGGAAGACGATTTCGATGTTGTGTTCCCGGAATTGGACGAGAGAAATGTGTTCGTTGCTATTCCTGGGTTAGATGAGGTCTACCGGGAGGCATTGCGGGTTATGCCTGAAATGAAAAGTAGCCGGTTGAACGTTGAATCGGCAATTCTGGGTGAAAAAATCGCCAAGGGAGATTACTTGCCAAGTATCTCGCTCACGGCTTCCGTCTCCACGAATCATGATTCCAAGAGTTCGGGGTCTTATTTTTCACAAATGGATGATCGCTTGAATGAAAATGTCGGGATTAATATCAGTATTCCGATCACGAACCGGAAGAAAGCTCGTTTAAATGTTTCAAAAGCTAGGCTTCAAACCGAGCAATCCCGGCTAGCCGAACGTAATACCCGAAAAGATCTGTTGCAAACTGTGGAATCATTACATCAGGATGTCGTGGCAGCCCAAAGTCGCTATTCGGCAGCCAATCAACGGGTAAAATCGGCTTACACGAGTTATCGGCAGGTGCAAGAGGAATTTGATGCCGGAATGAAGAACCCAGTTGATTTGCTGGTGGAGAAAAATAACTACCTGTCAGCCTTGCAGGAACAGATTCAAGCGAAATACCAAGCAGTCCTCGCGTTTAAGCTATTGAATTTTTACAGGAATGAACCGATAGATATATAATTTGATAAAAATAATTGAAGATGAAAAAGATAGTTATTGCAATAATTATTGTTGTGGGAGTCATACTCTTGTTTTTCTCCTTTCGCCCGAAAGAGAAAGAAACCGTGAAGTACGAGGTGTTCGAGGTTAAGAAAGGGGATATTCGTAACACGATCACGGCGACGGGCACCATAGAACCGATCACGCAGGTTGAGGTCGGAACACAGGTTTCCGGGACGATAGCCCGTATTCTAGTGGATTATAATTCAGAGGTGAAAAAGGGTCAGCTTATCGCTGAACTGGATAAAACCGTGCTGGAATCGGAGTACGAGTCACAGTTGGCAACGCACTATTCCAATCAGAACGAGTACGATTACCAGAAGAAAAATCACGAGCGCGTGGCAGGATTGCACGCCAAGAATTTGGTGAGTGATTCGGATTTCGAAACCTCCGAATACCAGTACGAGAAAGCTCGCCGAGCGTTGGAACGCTCCCGTTCTGATTTATTGAAAGCGAAGACGAACCTGAATTATTGCATGATATACTCGCCGATAGACGGGGTTGTTATTTCCCGAGCCGTGGACGAGGGACAGACCGTGGCGGCAATGTTCAACACGCCGAAATTATTCGTTATCGCGAATGATTTGAGAAAAATGCGGGTTATTGCCGACGTGGACGAGGCTGATATCGGTCAGGTGAAAGTGGGACAGAAGGTGATATTCACGGTAGACGCCTTCCCGGACGAGCATTTCGAGGGTTCCGTGACGCAGGTGCGTTTGGAACCGATCGTGACATCGAACGTGGTTACTTACGAGGTGGTGATTGACGCACCGAATCCTGATTTGAAGTTGAAACCGGGTTTGACGGCGAGTATCACGGTGTTGACGCACGAGAAGACGAATGTTTTGATGATTCCCTTGCGTGCCCTACGCTTCCAGCCCGAGAATGAGGATGGGGAGTCTGTTGCCCCCGAAAAGACAAAGGTACAACCGGGGATGAAAGAAACGAAATCCGTTTGGATACAGACCGTCGAGGGATTGAAAAATAAAAACGTGCGTACCGGTATCTCGGATGGGATTTACACGGAAGTATTGGAAGGTGTCCAAGCCGGGGAGAAGGTGATTACCGGGATACATCTGCCCGCTAAAGTGACTGAATCCATAAAGACAAAACCGGGTGGAAATCCCTTGATGCCTAACATGACCGGGGCAAGACCTCATTAAAGTAGATATATCATTTAATTCACGTTATGAATACACAAGTGAAAGATATAATCAGAATAGAGAATCTTTGCCGTGATTTCATGGTGGGTTCGGAAACGGTACACGCTTTGCGTGATGTTTCTTTTTCTATCCAACCGGGAGAGTTCGTGACCATCATGGGCACGAGCGGTTCGGGAAAGTCAACCCTGTTGAATATGCTGGGTTGTCTGGATATTCCCACGTCGGGGGAGTATTACTTGGACGGGAAGCCCGTGCGGGAGATGGGGAAAAATGACAGGGCTTCCTACCGGAATTTGAAGATAGGCTTTATTTTCCAGTCCTACAACCTGTTACCCAAGACGACAGCCTTGGAAAACGTGGAGTTGCCCTTGTTGTATAACCCATCTGTATCCAAGCGAGTTAGGCGGGAAAAAGCGTTGGATGCCTTGAAAGCGGTAGGCCTGGAGAACCGGGTGAATCATCGTTCCAACCAGATGTCCGGGGGACAGCAACAGCGGGTGGCAATCGCTCGAGCTATGGTGAACGATCCCGTAATCTTGCTGGCGGACGAGGCGACGGGTAACCTAGATACTCGCACTTCTTACGAGATTTTGGCACTCTTCCAGCGGCTGCACGCCGAGGGGAGAACGATCATTTTCGTGACGCATAACCCGGAAATAGCGGAGTTCAGTAGTCGCAACATATTACTCCGTGACGGTCGGGTTGTCGAGGATAAGAAAAACTCCAGAATTGGTTCCGCCCGGCAAATGCTGGAGGCGTTACCTAAAGAAATTAATTAATTTACGATTTATGAATTACGATTTATGATTAATAAAAGCGTTAGTTAGGGAGGATGATAATCATAAATCTGAAATCATAAATCATAAATCTAAAATGAATAAATGAATTACGGTAATTTGATAGTAATAGCCCTTCGGGCTTTGAGTAATAATAAATTGCGAGGGTTCCTGACGATGTTGGGTATCATTATCGGTGTCAGTTCGGTGATCTCGATGCTTGCCATTGGCGAGGGTTCGAAGTACACGATAGAGAAACAGATCGAGGAACTTGGGGCTAACATGGTGGTGGTCAATCCCACGAATGCCATGGTCGGGGGAATCCGGCAGAACGGGGTACTTGTCCAGACCTTGAAGTTGGAGGATTATCAGGCCATCGTTTCGGAAGTCCCCTACATGGAGAGTTGTTCCCCTTACGTGTCGAAGTCGGGGCAAGCCATTTTCGGCCCGAATAATGCCCCGACCACGGTATACGGTATTAACGAGGACTACATGGACATCTGCCGCTTGACGGTCAACCGGGGGGAGATGTTCAGCGATCAGGACATGAAGAATGCCGCTAAAGTGTGTGTGGTGGGGCAGACAATCGTGGACAATCTTTTCAAGAACGGGGAAGACCCTCTCGGGCAGGTGATCCGTTTTGATAAAGTGCCTTTTCGTGTTGTTGGAGTTTTGGCTCCTAAAGGTTATAATTCCATGGGGCGGGATCAAGATGATATCATCTTGGCTCCTTTCACGACAATACAGAAAAGATTGTTGGCAATCCCTTACATGCACGGTATTTACGTTTCGGTTATAGACGAGAAGTACACGGGCAAGATGATGCAAGAGATCACGGGAGTGTTGCGGCAGACGCATCGTATTCCCGCGGGGCAGGAAGATGATTTCACGGTTCGTTCGCTGGAAGAGATGAGTAAAGTGTTGACGATGGCGACGAAGGTGTTGACGATACTCTTGGCTTGTATCGGTGGTATCTCTTTGCTTGTCGGTGGCATCGGAATCATGAACATCATGTACGTTTCCGTCACCGAGCGCACGAGGGAAATCGGTTTACGAATGTCTATCGGTGCCAAGGGGCGGCATATCTTGTTCCAATTCTTAATTGAGTCGATTATTATCAGCGTGTCTGGCGGGATTATCGGCGTGGGGTTGGGAATCGGTGTTTCATTGGCACTTCGTTCCCTATTGGGATGGCCGATATCCGTGTTACTGTACTCGGTGGTGATATCGTTTCTTGTCTGCACGTTCACGGGTGTTTTCTTCGGTTGGTATCCCGCCCGCAAGGCATCCCGGCTGAACCCGATAGACGCTATCCGTTACGAGTGATAAAAATGTGCGTGCTTTTCTATAAATCATCTTGAACAACAACACAAGATGGAAGGCTGTCCGGAAACGGGCAGCTTTTTTGAATTATAAGTCGGTACTTTTTTGTTTTTGAAGTGTTATAAAAAAGCAAGGCTCGTGAAAGAGACGCTTGATCAAAGTTATGAATTAAAATCGTATGTATGGAAAATCCAATTGTAAAAGTTGAACATTTGTATCATCGTTACACGACACAGTGGGCGATCGAGGACATCAGTTTCGAGATCGACGGCTCCGGTGTAGTGGGTTTGCTGGGCTCGAACGGGGCGGGGAAGTCGACAACGATGAATATTATTTGCGGTGTGTTGAAACAGACTCAAGGGAAGGTATTTATTAACGGGATTGATACGTTGAAACACCCGGTGGCTGCCCGGAAATATATCGGTTTTTTACCACAAAAACCACCCCTCTATCCCGATTTGACGGTGGACGAGTATCTTCGTTTTTGCGCGGAGATTCACTGGATGGACAGGAAAAAGATCAAGACGGCTATCGGGGAAGCGGAGGAACGTTGCGGGATCACGCACATGAAAGACCGCTTGTTGCGTAATCTTTCGGGCGGTTACCAGCAACGCGTGGGTATCGCGCAGGCTATTCTGCACGATCCGAAGTTCGTGGTGCTGGACGAGCCCACGAACGGGTTGGACCCGAATCAGATACTGGAAGTGCGCCAGTTGATCCGGGATATTGCCGAGGAGCGTACCGTGATGCTCTCGACGCATATCTTGTCGGAGGTGCAGGCTACTTGTTCCACGATCAAGATGATTGAACACGGGCGGGTTGTTTTTTCCGGCAGCGTGGATGAATTTGATAGTTATATCGAGCCGAACACGCTTTACGCCACTTTCGATTTGCCCCCTTTGCCGGATGAATTGATGGCGATGCCCGGCATCAGACGGGCGGAAAGCGTGGGAAGTCATGGTGTCCGCCTGACGTATGACGGGGATCGGGATACGATAAAGCTGATTATCCGGGAGAGTGTGGCACGGGGATGGGAAATGACGGAAATTAAGGTCGAGAAAAGCTCGATGGAAGCCGTGTTCGCTAAATTGTCAGGGAAATAATTTAATATGGAGGAAAAATTATGAGAGCAATATACAGGATAGCCCGTTTGGAGTTGTCAAATCTTTTTTATTCGCCGGTAGCGTGGCTTTTACTCGTGCTTTTCGTGTTTATGACAGGTATGGGATTTGCCGATATGATGGAGATGCTGGCAAGGCGGCAAGAATTGGGAAGCAGGGGATTGTACGCGATATCCCGGGTGATATTTTATACCCCCATGGGGGGATTGTGGTCGAGAGTGAGTCAGTTCCTATATTTATTGATGCCTTTGTTGACGATGGGGTTGATTAGTCAGGAATTTAACAGGGGATCTATCAAGTTGCTTTTTTCAGCCCCGATCACGGGCAGGCATATCGTGCTTGGAAAATACTTGGGCATCATGCTGTACGGTTTGTTGATGATGGCATTCCTGTTGGTTTACGTGCTGATAGCCGGATGCCTCGTGGAGTCGTTCGATTGGTCGGCGGTGTTGGCGGGTTTGTTGGGATTGTATTTTTTGTTCGGGCTTTACGCGGCTATCGGGCTTTTCATGTCGACGTTGACTACTTACCCGATCGTGGCGGCAATAGGAATGTTTGCCTTGCTGACCTTGTTGAATCTGGTTTCCGGTATCTGGCAGGAATTTACCTTCGTGCGGGAAATCACGTATTGGTTGTCGCTTGGCGGTAGGGCGAGCACGTTTATCAAGGGATTGATTTGCAGTGAAGATATTTTGTATTTCGTGCTTATGAGCGTGATGTTCCTGTGTTTCGCAATATTGAAATTGCAGTTGCGGCGGGAGAGCTGTTCTTTTGCAGGGAAAGCCGCGCGTTATCTCGGGGTGTTTCTCGCGGCGGTTTTCTTGGGGTATCTGACTTCCCGTCCGACGATGAA
Organism: uncultured Butyricimonas sp.; assembly: GCF_959596855.1. Taxonomy (NCBI): domain Bacteria; kingdom Pseudomonadati; phylum Bacteroidota; class Bacteroidia; order Bacteroidales; family Odoribacteraceae; genus Butyricimonas; species uncultured Butyricimonas sp. Next base: position 18,487 of record NZ_CAUFYA010000032.1, on the reverse strand, counting down.
GTGGTATCATGATTCGACACACACGAAGAGCAATACTTTAACACAAGCGAGTCAGGATATCGTGGCACAGTTGGACGGCGGATTGAAGATAACGACTTACGTGAATCTGTTCGGGAGCATTCACAGCATAACGACGAAAGGTATCAATAGTGATATAGCCCGTTACGAGCGGTATATCCGTTTCAAACCGGAAACCAAACTCGATTATGTCTTTTATTATTACACGGACACGACGACCGAGGCTTTTAAAAAGAGATACCCGGAAAAGACTTTGTACGGGGCGGCTAAGGATGCGGCTAAATTGCAGGGAACCCGGTTGGGAAAATATCTTTCCCCGGAGGAACTGGCTAGAGAAGAGGCGCTAAGAAATATAGATTTAAGTGACGAGGGGTATCGTTTCGTGGCTTTGATCGAACGGGATAACGGGCAAAAAACTTTTCTACGGGTATATGCCGACATGAATCGTCTTCCGGGTGAAACGGAGATTTCCGCGGCGTTGAAACGAATCGCGATGAAGTTGCCTCAAGTGGGTTTCTTGTCGGATCATGGCGCCCGTTCGATTGTCGGGGATAAGAATCGGGATTATTCTTATATGGTTGCCGAGAAAATGTACCGGAAGTCGTTACTGAATCAAGGGTTTGACGTGACTGACGTGAATTTGAAGCGTAACCCGGGGGTGTTGGATAGTTTGGACGTGCTTGTTGTGGCGGAACCTTTGGAACCTTTCACGAACGAAGAGTTGAAAACTTTGTATCGTTACGTGGAAAGCGGGAGGAATCTGGTGATCGCCGGAAAACCGAAGAGTTATTCCCATTTGACTCCTTTGATGGAGTATTTAGGATTGAGTTTTGAACCGGGTATTCTGGTGCAACAACAGATTGACGAATATCCCCCGCATTTGTTTCTTTGCCGGGCAACGGAGGAGGCTCAAGAGATATCCCGCCTATGGAAGAGTCTGTACGTGAACACGAACATGGGACGCCGTCCTGCGTCTCTGGTGATGCCGGGAGCCTTGGCTATCGAGCAGAAAGCGGAGAAGGGTTTCCGTGTAATGCCTTTGTTTCAAGGGCGGGATTCTGCCGCTTGGAATGAATTGGAAACGATCGATTTCGTGAATGACACGGCACGCCTGAACCCGAAAGCGGGAGAGCGTGCCGGGGTGAAAACGACGATGGTCGGATTGGAACGGGAGCATGCCGGGAAACAACAACGGATTATCGTGCTCGGTGATGCCGATTGTTTCAGCATGGGCGAACTGTCCACAACCCGCCGGGGGATATCGTCGGCGAACGGGGACTTGATTATGTCGATGTTCGACTGGCTGTCTTACGAGGAATTACCGGTGGATACTACCCGTCCCGATCCTATTGATAATAAGTTGAACTTGGGTATGGATGCCGGGGGAACCTTGCAAATCGTGTTGAAGTGGGTATTGCCGGCATTGCTTCTTTTGCTGGGAATACTGGTGCTGATCCGAAGGAAGGGGAAATAAGATAAAGTTCATTAAACTATAAAGTCCGTAAAGTTTATAATATCGTGATAAACCTTACGGACTTTTTTGCTTTCTCGGGTGTTTTCGTGTCAAAGATTTTGGTGAAAGGGAAACTTTCTCTATTTTTGGAAAAATATTTATTCCAATAATGAGGTATGACGGGCGTGACATAGCAGAAGAGGATTGGGTTAAAGGATTGAAGGACAATTCAAGTGAGGTTTTCGAACAGGTATTTCGGGAGATGAGTCCCAAATTATACAGGTTCGCTTTAGCCTATACCATGAATGCAGATACGGCAGAAGATATCGTGCAGGATACTTTTATGCACCTGTGGTCAATGGCTGCTTCTCTGCCGGATGAAACCAATATCAGCAGTTATCTTTATTCTTCCGTGAAAAATTCTTGTCTGAATTATTATAAACATCTCCAAGTGGAAGATTCTAACCGGACGAAACTGACGGAAGCATTGATATACGTCGGTACGCTGGAGTACGAGGATAACAGCGCCTTGTTCGAGAAAGTTCAAGAGTGCCTGCAAAAATTACCCGACCAACAACAAAAAGTATTGGAACTAAAGATATTCCGGAACATGAGTTACAAAGAGATCGCTCGTGAACTTGATATCTCGGAAACATCCGTCCATACCCACGTGAAACGAGCTTACAAATTTATCCGGGAATCCTTGCCGTTACTCTATGCGTTTATGATCTTGAAGGGAACGATTTAATTTTAGATTTATGATTTTAGATTTATGATTGGGGACTGCGCGAGACGTGCGTCTATTCTGTGATTTAGCGATTCTTGATTTTTGTGATTTATATTTGCATACAGAAACTCCGCCGAAAAAGTGTATATTTGTACGAAAACTCCGCCGAGTTTATGTACCAGTCTGATTACCGGAAAGAAAAATGGTTAGTTAATTTGCCTCTATATGCGGTAAGTGAACTTGTCAAGATAGAATAGAAATATCTATATTTTTGTCCGATATTTGCTATTAAATAAAGAAATATCTATATTTGTGGAAAGTTCGAGTTTTTATGGAGAAGGATATTTATGCATATAGTAATCGGGAGATAGCAGCTTCGCTAGGGCGAAGATTTCAGGAATACAGGAAGCGAATGGGATACACGCAGAAGGTTTTGGCTGAAAAGACCGGGATTAGCGTGTTTACGATCAGTTCTTTTGAAAAGGGTACGGGGGTGGGATTGTCACTGACAATATTTATCTCCATGATGCGTGCTATTGAACAGTTAGAGCAAATGGAGGCATTGTTGCCCGATTTGCCGGAGAGTCCGAAAGCACTTTTTGAAAGAGCACAAAAAAGGCATAAGCAATGAAAATGAATGTAGTCAAAGTGATACTCTGGGGACGTACCGTCGGGTATGTTTCGTGGGACAAAAAAAGTCGTCGTGCGTTTTTTCAGTATGATGACGCTTATGTTGCAGACGGTAGGGAGTTAGCTCCGCTGACCATGCCGTTAACAAGTGAACGTACTCGTCGTAATATGGTTTGGCCGGGAAATACAGATAAACTTTATCAGGGACTTCCACCTCTGTTGGCTGATGCTTTGCCTGACCATTGGGGAAATTCTATTTTTAAGGCATGGATGCGGGATAATGGCATTCGTAGTTCGGATGTGACACCCGTGGATCAGCTTTCTTTTATTGGTTCTCGTGCTATGGGGGCATTGGAATTTGAACCGGCGCAGGATTTGGGAAGTGATAAAGCTTTTGATGTAGATGTGCAAAAACTTTATGATTTTGCACGAGAAGTACTATCGTCAAGGGAAAAGATTACTTTGACATCAGAATGTTCTGTATTGTGGCAGGAGTTGGTAAAACTTGGAACCTCTCCCGGGGGAAAACGTCCTAAAGCAATCGTGGCGGTTAACCCACGGACAGCCGAGGTAAAATCAGGACAAACTGAAGTGCCGGAAGGTTTTATCCATTATATTCTTAAATATGATGACGGCTCTTCGTTTCCATTTGCTCGAATGGAATATGTTTATTACAGGATGGCTGTGATAGCGGGAATAGAGATGATGCCTTCTATGCTTCGACAATACGAGGGAGTAACGCATTTTCTCACGCAACGTTTCGATCGTGTGGGGAATGAACGTATTCATACCCAAACGTTGGCGGCAATGGCCCCGGGGGCTGATGATTATGATGATTTGTTCGAGGTGATTCGTCGATTACGGTTGCCTTATAAAGATAGTGAACAGCAATTCTTGCGTTTGGTTTTTAATGTTCTAGCCCGAAATGTCGATGATCACTCCAAAAATTTCTCGTTTTGTATGGATAATACCGGAACGTGGCGATTATCCCCGGCTTACGATCTTACCTTTGCGGTTGATACATCGGCTCCGGCGTATGTGAATAGGCATTCATTATTTGTTAATGGAAAGGATGACAAGATAACTATTGCGGACTTGTTGGAAGTAGCTGCCCGAAATGATATCCGAAACCCCAAAGAGTTGATAGAGAGAGTACGTGCCGTGATAGCTGATTTCCCGTCAATAGCTCGTGAAAACGAAATTCCAGACGAGATTATACAAGTACTCCGAAAAGAAATAGGGAATATCTATTAATCCGTTTTTTAATAATAGAAAAAATATTATCTAATTAACTTGTTTGTTATCAATCGTGTAAAGTAATTTTCAATTTTCAACTTTCAATTTTCAATTATTTTTTGTCCCCCATTTTTCCCTAACGTTGTCTTAATAATAAAGACAATGAAAAATCATGGAAATAGATAAAATCAGACGGGTAGTTTCGGGTAAGGCTTCCGAGGAAGAGCGGGAAGACGTGAGAGTCTGGATGGAAGGAGCGGAGGAAAGGAAACGGTTTCTGAAGGATGCGGAAGAGTATTACAGGGGTAAGGTGTTAGGAATCGGGGAGGAATCCCGACGAGTGGCGCGAATGTGGCAACGAGTGTCTCAGTCCCGGAAGAAGCGTCGGATGGTTGTTTTGCGACGTTGGATTTCTGTGGCTGCATGTGTGACAGCTGTTGCAGGATTGATATTGTGGTGGGAAACGCTAAAAGAGGAGAATGTGTTGAAGCGGGTACAACCTTTGGAGGTTGCTCATGCCAAGGGGGTGAAGTTAATTTTACCGGACGGCAGTTCTCACGAGTTGTCTTCATCTGAAACTATACAAGCAGATGTTCCCGGCTTCGAGGTGAAAGCGACAAGTTCAGTGCAGGGACAGAAACAATTTGTTGACACTTTATCGGAGCCCGTGGTGGAATACAATGAAATTATTGTGCCCCGTGGTGGGGAATACACCTTGACTCTTGTCGATGGGACAACCGTGATCTTGAATTCGGAAACTCGCATGCGATTCCCGAACACGTTTGTGGGAACGGAACGAAAAATATTTTTAAGCGGAGAGGCCTATTTCGATGTTGCCCGGGATGAAAACCGCCCTTTCCTCGTGGAATTTCAAGGGGGAAAAGTGAAGGTGTTGGGAACTCGGTTTAACGTGCAAGCGTACTTGGGACAAAATACTTTTGCTACCTTGGTTTCGGGGAAAGTGGAGATTTCTTCCGGTCGGGATTCTGTGGTTTTGCATCCCGGTGAACTATGCGAGATTTCTTCCGTGGATCGCATGCTTTCCGTGCGTGAGGCGGATATGATGTCCGTGTTGGCATGGAAAAACGGGGAGTTTGTTTTCAAGGATGCTTCCCTAGAGCAAATCGTGAGAGCATTATCCCGCTGGTACGATACTGAGATCGAGTACGATGCTTTGGAATTGCAGGATATGAAATTTCATATTTATATGGATCGGGCTAAAACTTTGGAAGAAGCTTTACAAGTAATTTCCAGAATGGGGGAGGTAACTTATGAAATAGTTGGGGGAAAAGTAATCATTAAAAAGCAGTAAAAGACAACGAGAGATGTTGGTCCACCTCTCGTGTAAAAGTCTCTGTATATTTCAACAGTCACATTAATAACACAAAACTATGAAAAAAAATCGACAAAAAGTAATTCGGGATCCTTAGAAAAAAGTTTTTAGTATAAAAAACAATTCAATTACAATGATTAACAGCGATTGTGGCGAAGGAGACGTTGGTCCGTTTTTTTCGCTTGGGATATCGCATTTTATAAATGTCACATTAATATTAATTTTTATGAGAGAAAATCGACGAAAAATTTGGGGACTTGTTCCCCGTTGGGAGGAGAAGATATTGAAATGGGGGCTTTGCCTATTGATATGTTGCTCCTCTGTTTACGTGTCGCAGGCTCAAACGGAACCCCGGGTGAACTTGGAGCTCGTGAATGTTTCATTGGTTAAAGCAATTGAAGAACTGCGGGTACAGACGAAGTACAATTTTCTTTTTAACTCCGATGAGTTGCGTAATTTTAATTCCGTGACCATTCAGCTAAAGAATGTTCAGCTTAGACAGGCTTTGGATTCTTTATTGTCTCCGAGAGGGTTGGAATACGTTATCGAGAAAGAAACTGTTATTATTAAAAAGAAAGAAGTTAAGCAGGCAGCAGTGCTTTCCGTAAATGGTAGGGTATTTGACGAGAAAGGTAACCCTCTCCCCGGGGCAACTATTGTTCTTCACGGGTCAACGCATGGTGTGGTTTCTGATGCTGACGGACGTTTCACGATAGCAGCCGGGCCCAGAGATATTTTGCAAGTTTCTTTTATCGGGTATAAAACGGAAACCATTGAAATCAAGGGAAAAACGCGAGTTAATATATCCTTGAATCCCACGGAAGAAAACTTGGAAGAGGTAACAGTTGTGGCTTTCGGTACGCAGAAGAAAGAGAGCGTGGTAGGTTCTATCACGACGGTTCGTCCCATGGATTTGAAGACATCCAGTAGTGACCTTACCGCTGGAATGGTAGGAAAGATTGCGGGTATTATCGGCTGGAAAACAAGTGGGCTACCAGCGGCATTGACGGAGGATGAGATGAATACAAAATTTTACATCCGCGGTATCACCTCTTTTAATTCTAACGCAAATACGGATCCATTGATTTTGTTGGACGGAGTGGAAAGTTCCAAATTGGATTTGGCTCGCATTGCCCCAGAAGATATCGAAAGTTTTAGTGTGATGAAAGATGCTTCAGCTACAGCCATGTATGGTGCTCGCGGGGCGAATGGGGTTATTTTGGTAACAACTAAGAAAGGTGAAGAGGGGGACGTGTACACGACAGCCCGTTACGAGATGGTAGTTAGTGAACCTACAAAAGAGATCGATGTGGTAAATCCTATTGATTACATGAAGTATTACAATCAGGCTATCATGAATCGTTCCAATTCCGGGACTCCTAAATATAGCGTGGAGCGTATCAACCGGACGGCTTCTGGGAAGTATCCCTCGTGGGTATATCCTGCAAATGATTGGTACGATGTGTTGTTCAAGAACAGGAATATCAATCATCATGCGGGACTTACTATTCGCGGCGGTTCGAAAGTTGTCCAATATTACTCTTCCGTTAACTACAATCGCGACCAAGGTTTGTTGAAGACGGATCGTTTGAACCAGTTTGACTGCAACATCACGAACAATCAATTCACGTTCCGCACGAATTTGAATATAAATTTGCATGCCGGGATCAAACTTCTGGTTAATGCCTCGGCTACATTAGATCGGTATCATGGACCCATGGTAGATACAAAAACGGCCTATTCTCTTGCCTTTAACGCTTCGCCGGTGGATTTTGCCCCAACTTATCCGGCAGACGATAAATATAATTGGCCTCACATCCGATTCGGTACAACATCGGCTGGTACTGATGGTTATCAGACGAATTTAAACCCCTATGCTTTGGTGCAACAAGGATACGTTGAACGAACCCGTTATTCTACGATTAATAAAGTGGAGTATATTCAAAATTTATCCGCATTGCTCAAGGGGTTGGAGTTGAGGCTGAGCGCATCTCTGGTACAAAGTGGATTGTATGATCAAGGTTTTTCAACAAGACCTTATTACTATTACATGAGTGATTATAATCAAGAGACCGGCAAGCACGTTTTGGTACCCAATCCCAACGATGGAAATATGCGAAGCAAGAGAACCCTAGATGTGGGGTCCAAAAACTCTACAACTGATACGCGGATAACTTACGAGGGACGCCTTTATCATAGTGCTGCATGGGGAGACCACCAAACTTCATTGACCGGGGTATTTCAAATGTACGAACGTACGTTCAATCCGATAGAGGCCGTGTTGGAAGGGCAACCCCAGCGTAACTTGAATTATTCATTCCGTGCTTCTTATGGATATAAAGACCGTTATTTTATCGAAGCCAGCGGGGCGTACAATGGATCGGAACGTTTTGCGGAGAACAATCGCATGGGCTTCTTCCCTTCTTTCGGGGGAGCTTGGGTGGTTTCCAGTGAAGATTGGATGCGCCCTCTTTCTAAAATATTACCTTACCTGAAATTTCGCCTTTCGTATGGTAGGGTCGGTAACGATGGAGTCATATCTACTCCCCGTTATGTGTATATACCTAAAATAGGAAAAACGCAATTACAAACATCCGGAGATTGGATACGAAATCCACAGCAAGCTTTTTATCGTAAAATAGTAGAAGCTTATCCTAACGAGAATATCAAATGGGAAATAGCCGAAACGACCAATTTTGGTATCGAAACACAGTTTTTCAATGGTATCGTGGAATTGCAGGCAGATATATATCAGGAAATACGGCACAACATCATATCGCAACGTACGATTATCCCCGCACATATGGGTATCGAGGTCCCTCCTTTGGACAATGTTGGTAAAACTCGTTCCCGCGGAGTAGATCTTTCCGGGAAGATTCAACATTCATTCAACAACGATCTTTGGTTTATCTTGAACGGTACGTTGACTTACAATAAAGTTACTTATAAGGCGATTGAGGAGGCCGGAGACAAACCGGAATGGCAACGTAAACCCGGTAAGGATATCAGTCAGGCAATGGGATACATTGCCGAGGGACTTTTCAGGGATCAAGCCGAGATCAATAATTCCCCGCGGCAGGATGGCGATGTGATGCCGGGGGATATCAAATACCGCGATATTAACGGGGATAACGTGATTGACGTGAACGATGCCGTGTTTATCGGTTATCCCGAAAATCCCCGGTTGGTATACGGTTTCAGCGGTTTCTTGAATTATAAAAACGTGGAATTCAGTTTTTCATTCCAAGGCTCGGGGAAACGTACGTTTTTCATGGATCCCGTGGCACTGAGTCCCTTTGTCAATAACCATGCCATGTTAAAGGCCATTGCCGACGATCACTGGTCGGAGGACAACATGCGTAAAAAAACATTCTGGCCGAGACTTTCTCCTAATTCAATAGCGGAGCACAATCCCATGGAAAATTGGTATGACCAAGAGAATGCCGAAGTACGAAAGAGCACTTATTTCATGCGTGAATGTCGTTTTCTGCGTTGCACGGCGATATCTTTGGCTTACAATTTACCCCGGAAATGGTTGGACGCGTTAAAATTACATACGGCAAAACTGACGTTTAGCACGAATAACCCCTTCTGTATTACCGATTTCAAGGTTTGGGACGTGGAATTGGGTGAAAACGGGTTTAATTATCCTATTCAAAGGACTTATTCCGTGGGATTGAATGTTAGTTTCTAAATCTAAAACAAGTATGATAAAGAAATATTTATTACATGGCTTATTATTCGTTACATCGGTTTTTCTTGCTGGGTGTGAGGGATATCTAGATGTCGTTCCGGAAAATGACATTGAAACGATTGAGACCAATTTCGAGAAAAGAGAAGATGCTTTAGAATGGCTCAAGACATGTTATGCCGCATTGGAGGCTGATGTGGCAAGCAGACGTAATAATCCGGCTTTTTTCGGTGCGGATGAATTTTGTGGCGGTGATAATGCCCGCAACGCAACATTTACTTATGGCTATGCGGATATGTTGAAAATAGGTGACGGTTTGCAGATGGCACAATCTCCTTACGGTAACGTTTGGCACAGATCGGGACATTACGCGGCCATTCGTTATTGTAATATCTTTTTGGAAAACATCGATCATGTTTATAATATGACAGATGAAGAAAAGAAGATTTGGTCGGCAGAAGTGAAAGCGGTGAAAGCTTTCTATTATTTCGATTTATTGCGTCGTTACGGTCCGATTATCCTTATTGATGAGAATATTCTTCCGAATGCAAGTATCGAAACGATGAAAAAGACACGGCGTCCGATAGATGAATGCGTGGAAGCTATCGTGAAATTGTGTGATGAAGTTATACCGGTTTTACCGCAAATGAACCAGAAAGAGGACGAACATGTTCTGTTTTTCAATCGGGAAGCCGCGGCGACCTTGAAAGCTTTGACATTGTTGTATGCCGCTTCTCCTTTGTTCAATGGTAACGTGTCGATGAAAAACTTCAAGAATAAAGCCGATGAACAGTTATTCCCCGATTATGACAAGGAAAAATGGCGAAGAGCGGCTCTAGCTTGTGATTCGGCGATTATGTTTTGCGATATGGCTGGTAAAAATTTAGTATCCGGAAGCGGAGATCGTCCATCCCCGTTATTAAACACGATGAAAAATATTGAACGTACGTGGATCGGGGATGGATATGATTGTAAGGAAGCGATATATATGGTAAATACACAGAATTCTGATATGCAATATCCTTTTTATGGTTATTTTGCTTCAGATGCCCAATATACCGAATACTACTGTTGGAATAGTTACGGATGTTTGGGAGCACCGATGAAAATGGTCGAGATGTTTTACACGGATCATGGACTACCCATCGACGAGGATAGCCAATGGTTGGCCTCTCAATATGCTTTCACGAAAGAGGTGGATGAAAAATATCGGAATGTTCTTCCTCTAGATGAAGAGGTTTTAAGTTTGCACCGTCATCGTGAACCGCGATTCTATGCTATGATTGCGGGTGATCGTATGTTATGGTACCGGAAAGTCGCTTCATACGGTTCAGCTCAATATAAAGCTTTACCCATGAAAAATCGACAAGGGGAAGAAACCGGTTCTAGGTTTAAGCGTTTGGATGAGACAAGCGCACAAAATGTTACCGGTTACTGGATAAAAAAATGGATTAGTTCCGAGATTCAAACCAGTACATATATAAATAATATGTCTAGTGTTGTGGCTCCTGCATATATATTTCGTTTGGCAGAACTTTATTTGGCCGCCGCAGAAGCATGGAACGAATGCGACGGACCGAGCGAAAAGGTATATAATTATTTGGATGAAGTGCGCGAACGGGCTGGTATACCCAAGGTACGCGATGCTTGGAATACTTATGCGAAAAACCCGGACAAAGTGGGCACGCAAGCGGGATTACGCGATATCATCCAACAAGAATGGAATATCGAATTCGCTTTTGAAGGTCGTCGTTATTGGAACGTGCGCCGTTGGATGACAGCAGAGAAGGAATTGAATGTTCCGCAGTACGGATGGAATGTACTTTCCCCTACCCGAGAAGGTTTTTATTGTCAAACTCAGGGGGGGCAACCTATCGTCGTGTGGAAGAAACGCAAGTTTGAAGTTCCGAAAGATTATTTTACCCCTATACGGGCAGAAGAGATTTTGGTATCCGGTATTGTACAAAATCCCGGGTGGTGATAAAATAATTGTGAATTTACAATTTTAAATTGTAGATTAATGATGTAAAATTAATTGACTATGAAGAATTTATTATTCATTTCGTTACTAATATTGGGACTTTTGGGCTGTAATGACGATGAGTCCGGAATAGTGCATGTCGATTTGCAGCCGTCAGAGGCATTTTCGTTCACACCCGTGCCGGGAGGTGCCGTGATGCGCTATAAACTTCCGGCTGATCCTGAAATCGTCGGTTTAGAAGTACGCTACAACGATGCTTGGGGACAGGAGATGCTCCGGGTTGGCGGGACAACTTGCGATTCGTTGCAGTTGGTCGGTTTCAACGAGAAAAAGGAGAACGTTTCGGCACAAGTCAACCTGTGCTTTTATAATGATCGAAAATCTCAATCTTTTGACGTGACTTTTTCCACGGAAGATTCTGCTCCCGTGACTTTTTTGAAAAGTGCTGAAATTTTTGCAAATTGGGAAGGTTTTTCTTTACGGTTTAATAACCCGGCAAATGCAACGGGTATGGCTCATGTATTTTACCTTGGGATCGATCCGCAAAGTCAATTGCCGGATACTATATTAGTTAGCAGCTTCTTGTTGGAAGAAACGGATGGAAATGAGATCATTAATTACAAGATGCAACAAGACATCAAGGATCCTACCATCGTTGTCCGTGCGGAGGATTTCAGGGGTTATATCGTGGATGAAAAAGTATGGCCGAACGTGAAATCCCTTGTGTCGGGCAAACTGAATCCGGATAATTTCACGTTTTTCTGTGATCGAGTGATTGTACACGAAAAGCACAAGCTGGGGTCAGAATATTTGTTTGATGGAGATAAGAAGGGGGAAATTCTCGCTTTGGAGGAGAACCGAGGCAAAGCCTGTTCGTTCATAGCCGGTCCTAATTCTGCGGGAGAAGATGCGGTACCCATGTATATGGATTTGAAGCAAAATCGCGTATTAAGTAGTGTGCGATTATATGCTGTATATCATAGCGAATACTTGGGGAGACGTGGTTATTGGGAGGATTCTAGTACAGAGGGGGGAATGAATCTTTGTTATGGAGACAATGGCAATGAATTGCCATGCGAGGTAACTATCTACGGATTGAAAGATGATGGACAAGTTGCATCCACATTCGAGACAATAGATTGTAAAGAGGGTTGGGTAAAATTAGGCTCGTTCAAAGAGGACAAGAATCTTCCGGAGAAAGAGAGATGGACTTATCCCGCTAGAGATATTTATCCACCTCGTACGATACAGCAGGTACAAGCTTCACCCGAGGTATTTATGGAAGTGATCATTCCTGCCATAGAACAGGGGGATGGATATAGATACGTGAAAATGGTGATTGATGAGGTGTTTAAATATCCGTATTCCGGGGGGAATATAAATAATCACAATCCTTATAATTATGTGCAATTTCATGAGTTGGAAATTTACACGGAAAAAGAATAATAGTTATGAGAATGAATAAATATATCAAGATATTGCTCTGCGTGTCGGCATTTGCTGTAGCATGCGATAACGAAAGTTTGGAAGATACCTATAAGGAATACGCGGGCGAAGGAGAGATCCGTTATCTGGGGAAATGTACCGATCCGTTGGTTACCCCGGGGTGGAAACGCATCATTGTGACTTGGCAAAATAATACGGATCCTTGTATTGAAAAAGTTAAGGTGAAATGGGCATTGGACGAGGTGAAAGATTCCGTTTTTTTGGAGCGTGGAGTAGCGGAGTATAATATCAAGCAATTGAATGGCGAAGAATTGGAGGATGGGAACTACGAAATTGCCATTAGCAGCGTGGCTGCCGATGGTAAAACTTCTATTCCTGTTATTGTCTATGGGCGTCCTTACACGTACGATCATGAAGATATTAGATCTTTTAACAGGATTATTTCCAAGATCTATATTATTCGCGATCGTTTAGTTCTTTCTTTCTTAGGCTGGCAAGACAATATGCGGTCAGCCTCGTTGAAATACACGAAGAAAGACGGTTCGGCCGGAAATCTGGTATTGAATAAAGAATTGGTTGATAAGCTTTTCCATTTGCTCCCGGACGAGATCGATGCTAATGAACCCTTGACATTGTATCGTAATGGAGAACTGATCGGCTGTCAGGATGTGATTGATTTTGAGCCTTACGTTTTCTCTACGGTGAAGACATTTGAGGCTGATTTTAAACGAGAATTAAAACGTCAATTCGGTTTCGAAGAGATCCCCGTTGAATGGATAGAGCAACGGGAAACGTTGTACTTGGATTGGAGTTTGACTTCATTTATCGATCTATTGAATTTCCCCAACCTCAATAAGGTTGTCTTGGGCGAAAGGCGGTATTTCAGTTCCGCGGAGGCCGCTGTCGATACCGTTTACGGGCAAAGTGCTATTAGCGAAAAAGCTGCTTCTAATTTTGCTTTAAAAGTGTTGAAGGAATTGAACGGGTTGACCGTAGAACGGTATAACAAGCATTTCCAAGGACTTGATGATAACTTACTGGTGGAGAAAGGAGTGACTGAAATTCCAGTAAGAAATATGATTGATTTAAGTGATGCAAAAGTCGACATGTATCCTGCAGATGATGAAAATATTCCCTCTCGTTTGGAAAACCTGATCGACGGGAATTATAACACGAATTGGAATCCTATGTACACGTCAAGTTATCTTACTTATGAATTGACTTTTGATTTGAAAGAGAGCAAGCGGATCAATGGTCTTCGTTTCGTGCAGGCGAATTATAGCGATAATGAAGATGCGATTTCTCTAGCACCGGAGATGATTAAAATTTACGTGTCAAATGACCAGATGAGCTGGAAGATTGCTACTTATCTGGAGGAGTCCACGATCGGTAAGACGAAAGGTGAAATCAATGATGTTGATTTCACGGATGAAGTAAAAAATGGTTCATACCGGTACGTGCAAGTGCGTATCAACGCCGGTACTTTCGGTCAGTATTTCGCCTCGAGAGTCGCTGAAATCGGTTTGTATTAGAGTTAATTCCACGTTTTGAATTCATGAAGATATGTCAAAAGCCTTTTGGGCTTTTGACAGAATCTTCTCTTCTACCTAATGTTTGATATTTAAACGATGAAACTATGAGAAAACTCACCTTATTATTAAGCTTTTGTTTTTGTGTCGTTGGAGCTTATGCGCAAGAATCGGAACAAGATAAGAAATGCGTGATAGAGATGAAAAACCTTTATCGAAAATCGATTCATTCCAAGTATCAAGATACTGTTACCTTGTATCCTTTAGAAGTATATATTGATGGGATGTTTGAATTTAAGGATTGTAAGCCGGAGCTTTATAAAGAATCTTGTGGAGGTTTTGTTGTGATTTGTGATACGTGTCGTAGTGGTGAAGATATTTTCAGAATGTACGCTACTCAAGGGAAAACAGCAGAAGAACAAAGCCAAGAATTTGAGCAAAAGACAGAAACATGGGCGGCCCAATGGGTAAAGCAATTTGTTCCGAATGAGGTAGTGAATATGGTTAAAAAATTCATGCAAAAAAAGCATGCGGAATACTACGATTCATTTTTTGTTACCTGTCACGCAAATGCAGAAGGTGATATTGTGAGTGTTCGTTTTATGATTACGACTGAAATATACGAGCAATTGACGGTTCGGCAGGTGAAGAACCTTTATCAGAACGTGAAGAAAGAGAAAATACCGTTCTTGACGGAATATTTCCCTTTAGAAAAACCGGATACGACTGTTTCTATTGAATTTAATATTTGTGATTTAATTCAAAAAGGATTAATTTGAATTTTGAACCATGAAAAAAATATTGATGTTGTGTATAGGAATTGTGGTATTGTGGGGATGTCAGAAAGAACACGAATTATTTTTGCACGAGGAATCGGAATTTATCGGATCGAGGGCTCCCGGAGATTACGTGTTTAGTCAATTCTATATCCCTTATAGTGGATCTATATTCCCGTGGGAAAACAAACGAGCCCTTACAACAGAAGAAATGAATCATTTAGCACATTCTTTTAATATTTATCTACCAGCTTCTTCTCCGGTATGGTATAAAATCTGGGATGAATTTAGACTAAGACAAGTAAAGGTCATGATTGGAATCGATAAAACATTAGATAAAAATTCTGGAGCATACTATCGGCAAGGTACGATTTTTTTCAACGAAGATTATATAAAGAGAGAATTATTTTATTTTCAACATGAATTGTTACATGTCGTGCAGCAGTTTGTGTTGGGGTATGATATGGATTCAGAAGTTGGAATGCGGAATCACGAGTATGAGGTTGCTATTGTTTTGGATATATTGAACGTGTTTAGTAGAAAAAGTACGCTGGATGATCCGAGAGAATATTTCGGTAGACCTGCCGGAGAAGCTGGTGAAAATTATGATAAGTTTATGAAAGAAATAGTTAAATCATCCATAGAAGGGCGATTGATGGTGAATTCTGATACTTTCCAGTTTCATGCTTGGATTAATGAGTGGGGTGGGTATAGAGATTGTGATTATCAAGCTTCGTTAATGCCTCGTTTGGTTATGTGTATGATAAATATGCTGTTTGAATGATTGGAATTGAATTGTAATAATTAAATTATAGAGTCATGAAAAAGTTTATTTTACTGCTGGGCATTTGTTTTTGTGTCGTTGGCATTATTACAGCAAAAGCAGAGAATACGGATATGAATAAAGAAAACTTTCATTCATTCATTAACGAGCAGCAAGATAGCGTGAAAATGCCTGATGTGGAGAATGATGTATTTGTCATTTTAACATCTGACTCTATAGCAACATCAGAGGGAATCTATCGATATGAGAACACGGTTGACACGACAGGTGTAATTTCATCTCTTATACTCTATGAGGTAGAGTCAAAATCTAAAGGAATAAGTTTTTGCTTTTCTCATTATCAATTAAAACAAGGTCATGCAGACGAACAAATGAAGATAATATTCCGTGATGACATGAAAATAGTAACGTTATCGAGAAAATTCTTATCTCAAATTAAGCCTATTGATTTAGACGAAAAGTTTCCTCGTATGCGACAAGAAGACGAGAAAGAATTTCTTGATAAATATTCAAAAAAACGAATATGGATAATTGACAGAAGGTATATGACAGACACTTTGGTAACATTAGTTCCCATGAGTATAGCTAGGGTGTCTGTGTTTTACTGAATGGCAATTTAATACTAATGAACGATGAAAAAGCCTCTGCTATTAGGAATAAGTTTGCCTGTCATTTTTTTTCTTGGTTGTCAAGAATCTCTATTAGAAGAGCCCTTTATGGATATTGAAGGTGAGGAGATTGCTGCACTTCACGAGGCAGATGGCAGAATAGCCCGAATTATTGCTTCTGGTTCCTCGCTAAATGATGGACAACGTTTCCTTTTATTACAAAGTTTGTACTACTTGGAAGCGAGATACCCCGAGTTGGAAAAAGTTATCGAGTATATCATGGGGATGCGGGGTCCCATCATGTTTAAAATGGACTCGAGTATTGTTGGCGATGCATCATATGATTCTTATACGATTTCTTTCAAGTATGAATATTGTATCGAACCGGAAAGGCTTCTGGAGGAAATCTTGCATGCCGCTCAAGATATACTTTACGGTTATTCCGCTATGCAAAAAGCACGTAAAAACGTGGAGTTCGAGGTTCGGGTTTTTCGGGATATTTTGGAATATAGAGCTTGTGAGCAGAACCATGAAATGTATAAATTTCGTCCACGTGCCAGTCATTTAGATTCATATAATGCATGGTTATTTTGTCTTAGTATGAGGAATTTACAAAATAAAGCTCTAGAATCATTTAATGAGTGGGTTCAAGGGTGGGATAATTCAGAATATCTGTATACGAGTTTTGATCTTTTGTTTTATCCTCAATTGATACCATTGTTTAGTTTCTGATTTTAAATATTCGAGTTATGAAAAGGATAATTTTATTCGTTGTTTTTTTAGTTTCTTTTTTTTACGTACAAGCCCAAGAGTTTGATCTATGTAAATATGTACATTACCGTAATGCGGATAGTATGATGTTTGTCATTACAGATTCGAAAATTAACAAAGATACCAATCTTTTTAATCGTTTCACTCGGATCTGTGGACCAATGGATAGAGTTCCTGATTTTAAAAAAAACAGGGAGGAATGGATAATTGATATCAAGGGTAAGATACTCTCGGAAGAACTTGAAAGAATCTTACAGGATTCGGTTATTTGGGCAAAAATATTTTTAATTGGAGTCCATTTTGATCATGAAGGAAATATGTTGACGGTGTCTTTCGTGATTGATAAAGTCATTTATGAGCTTTTGCCTGAAAATTGGTTGAAAGATATTTTTAACCGATTGATGAAGGAGAAAATCAATGTTTCGGATTTTTATGATTTTGGTAGCTATCGAGAAAGGTCAGCGATGATAACGATTCCAGTTAACGATTTGGTTAATGGTCATATACGAGGCGAATTTGAATGTCACAATAGTGGTGGGGGAGGATTTGGTTTAATGCGTGAAAATAAACCGCAGGAATGATATTTATTTTTAGGTATTTAACTATGAAAAAGGTGATTTTATTTTTCAGTTTTTATTGTTTTATTTCTGTATTACATGCTCAAGAGTTTTGGATTACGCAGGGAGGGTATTATCTTACTCCTGATAATGTCCTTGTTTATATTTGGGACTTGAAGATAAAAAATGAACCGGAACAATTGTTGCGTTATATTCGATCTTTGCATGAATCAGATAAAACTTCAAACTTTTCAGAGAATCGGAAAAAATGGATTGAAAAAGTAAAAGATAAAATATCTACGAAAGAGATCGAAAGAAGATTGAAAGATTCAGTTTTGTTATCAAAAGATTTTTTTATAGAAGTTAGTTTTGATAAAGAAGGGAAGGTGTTTACAGTAGGTTTCACTATCTCAAAACCTATTTATGAGTTATTGCCTGAAAAATGGTTGAAGGAAACATTCAGTCGATTGATGAAAGAAAAAGTTAAGGCTTCAGATTTTTTTGATTTTAGTTCACGTCCTGAAAGAATTGGTCAAATAACATTTTCGGTTACAGACTTGATTACAGGTCGTTTCAGAGAGGAAAAAGAATATTATAAAGAGCAATACGAAAGAAAACCTAAAGATTCTTTTGCTTTCCCGTGGTTGGGAACTGGGGTAATTAAGAATATAAACGAATAACATTAATGAAGATCATGAAAAGAATAGGATTATCTATATTGCTGGTAGTTTGCACGTTCATGGCGAGCGTGGCACAAGAAGGTTTTAAAATCACGGGACGCTTGGGAGGAACTCTCGAGGGAAACCTCGTTTTGGCGGCAAGTGGATCGGAAGGGTTGGTTAAATTGGACGAGGCGGTGATGGTGAACGGTGATTTCGAGTTTGCAGGACGGGTTGACGGACTGGTTCTCGCCTATATATTGACGGCGGAGCAACAACCGGTAGCCA
>NZ_CAUFYA010000031.1:0-64212 GCF_959596855.1 uncultured Butyricimonas sp. | reverse complement strand
GAACCTACAGGGAATCTATTGTGTGTTATACGGGAGTAATGCGGTATTGATATGGGTTTAATACTTGTTTCATGTCTGTATTCCATTTGTTTACGTTGTATACTCTTGCTTTTTCGCGCATGACCTCGAGGGGAGAGCGTATACGAAAATGCTCTTGATGGTCTTTATAGGTTTTCTAGGGGTGTTTTGATTTTTTTAGTAATAAATATGCGTTGATAGATAGAAATTGTGTGGAAAATTTTGGAGATTTGCGGATAGAATGTATTTTTAGCTTCTCAAAAAATAATTAGGTAACCGTGGAGGGAGAGGATTTGTCCATAAATGCTTTGCAGCGTTATGACGATGACGCTATCAAGTTGTTGTTCGAACAGTATTACACCCCGCTTGTATTGTTCGGGAAAGGTTACGTGGACGATTTGGACGCGAGTAAGGATATCGTGCAGGAGGTTTTCACGGTTTTGATTGAGGCGAAGGAGAAATTTGCTTCGATAGATAATCTGAAAGCTTATTTATATCAGGCGACGAGAAATCGTTGTTTAAAGTATCTTCGCCATGAAGAGGTGAAGAAAAAGTATGCAGAGGATGTGTTGCACGGGAGCGAGGAGTATTATTTGAATGGTATTTTGGAGGAAGAAGTGTATCATCATTTGATGAAAGCGATTTCTGAGCTTCCCGAGCAGTGTCGTAAAGTGTTTTTGTTGGTATTGGAGAATAAAAGCAATCAAGAGATTGCTGATATTCTGTCGCTTCAGGTGGAAACCGTGAAGTCGTACAAGAAAGCGGGTAAAAAGATGCTTTACGAGCGTTTGAAACATGTTGTTCCCGCGGCAGGGCTGACCTTTTTGTTTTATATCTGATTTTTTCCGAAAAAAATTGTCGGTTTAATACCCCCTTTTTTTAAAGATGGGGGTCATTGCTTATGTAATATAGAATTGAATATGAAAAAAGAAAAAGATATATTTCGGTTGGCGGATGTGATAGCCCGCTCGTTGGAAGGGACATTGAGTGCCGATGAACAGAGAGAGTTGGACGAATGGTTGGCTGTTTCGGCAGCTAACCGGGAGAAATACGAGGGGTTTAGGACGGCCGGGGCGTTGGAAAGAAAGAGCGCGGAGTATCAGCAAGTGGATTGGCAAGGTGATTGCAAGAAGTTTATGGCTTCCCGGGCGAGGTCGCAAAGACGTCGGAGGGTGCAATGGTTTGTGCGGTACGCTGCTGTGTTCGTGTTGTTGTTCGGGGTGGCACTTGGGTTGTATATCAGCGCGGGGCACGAGAAGGGCGAGCGTCCGGTAGCCCAATCCGGAGGAGCCGTTTCAAAGAATGCTATCTTGACGTTGGCGGGGGGAGAGCAAGTGGTTTTGTCCGATAGTAATTTTAGCGCGTTGAAAATGCAAGGGGATATACACGTGACCGTGGAGGGGAATAATATATCTTACACGAATCGTAATGACGGAGAGGGGAAGAGGGAGAAGAAGGTGTTGTTTAACACGCTTCGGATTCCGAGAGGGGGAGAGTATTTCTTGACCTTGTCTGACGGGTCTACCGTTTGGTTGAACGCTGAAACGGAGATTCGCTATCCGGTGGAGTTTGTGGGGGATAAAAGAGTCGTGTACGTGGAGGGGGAAGCTTATTTTGATGTGAAGAAAGACGAGAAGCGTCCTTTCGTGGTGAGAGCCGCTCAGGCAGACGTGAGGGTGCTCGGTACCTCGTTTAATTTCAGGGCTTATCCCGACGAGGATGGTGTTACGACCACGTTGGAAAGCGGGTCGGTTATCATGGTATCCCAGAAATCAAAGCAGGAAATTCGTCTGGAACCCGGGGAACAGGGGACTTTGGATAAGGAGTCGGGGGAGTTGTCGAAGCACGCGGTGGATACGTATTTATATTCCGCGTGGAAAGACGGGCGTTTTGTTTTCGAGGATGCCCGTTTGGAGGATTTGTTCCATGTTTTGGCTCGTTGGTATGATTTGCATGTGTTTTACGTTCATCCGGGGGCGAAGGATATTCGTTTCACGGGGGATTTGAACAAGAGCGAGGATTTCGGGGCGATACTCGAGATTATCGAGAATAATGAACGTGTGGAATTTGAAGTGAACGAACGGACAGTGTCTATTCGATTGCGATAAAATTAGACCCTTGGTGCGCCAACACCAAAGGTCTAGAGATTGTTATTAAGTTTTATTTTACAACAGTACAAATGTATGAAAAAAACAATTGAAAATTGCCATCATCATGGTAGATGGCGAAAAGAATGGAGAATTATGAAGTTATTTTTTATCTTGGCCTTTATAGGGGTGATGCAGGTGTCTGCTCGCACTTATTCGCAGACGGTAAGATTGAGCGTGACGTGTTCCGACGCTTCTTTGAAGAGCGTGATGAATGATATTCGGGCTCAATCCGAGTATAGCTTTTTCTTTGATGATGTCGCGGTAGAAAAGATAGCGAATATCTCTTTGGATTTGAAGGATGCCACGATAGATGAGGTGCTGGAAGCCTGTTTGAAGGGTACGGGATTCGGGTACCGGATTCTGGATAAGACTATTATTCTTTTCAGGGAGAAGGCAAAGGACGAGGAGAAGAAAAAGACGTATCTTATCAAGGGAAAGGTGCTTGACAACCAGAATCAACCTTTGCCGGGGGTAACGGTTTTGCTGGATAGTACCCGGATTGGAACGGTGACGGATACCGCGGGGGGATTCGTGTTGCCTTTGCCGAAGGAGAAAGGTTATTTGTGTTTTTCTTTCATCGGTTTCAAGTCACAGCGGGTGGCTTACACGGATGGGAAGCCGTTGACGGTGAAGATGCAGGAGGATATATCGGGCTTGGACGAGGTGCAAGTGATTGCCTACGGTTCACAGCGGAAGAGGAATGTCATCAGTGCTATTTCTTCGGTGAAAGGGGAGGATTTGCAAGAGATGCCGACGCATAGTCTGGAAAATTTGCTCCAAGGACATATGGCGGGAGTCGAGATTAATAATATTTCCGGTTCTCCCGGTGGCGGTGGTACCGTGGTTGCTATCCGCGGTTACAATTCTTTGTTTGTTGAAGGTGAGGGGCAGGACCGTTCGTACGGTACGCCTTTGTACGTGGTGGATGGAATTCCGATGCAGTCATTTACTTCCCCGGTGACGGGTGCCAATGCGTTGTCGAATCTGGACCCTTCGATGATTGAGTCTGTCGAGGTGTTGAAAGACGCCGCGTCTGCTGCGATTTACGGTTCGCGTGCCGGTAACGGTGTGATTTTGATTACCACGAAGAAAGGACAGAGCGGTAAAGCCCGTTTCACGGCAAACGTTTCTTATTCGGCTTCTTGGTTGCCCGTGGCACCGAAGCAGGTGGGCGGGCGTTACGAGCGGATGTATCACTTGAATGCTTTGATAAACACGGTTGCTCCTTACAAGACGGAGAGCGGGGAGTGGAAGTTGCCTACTTCTTACGAGGAGGTGTATAATAATCGTTATGACCATGGTCCGGTTTATGATTGGTTCTGGGGTGGTGCCAACGGACCTCAGAATGCCCTGATATTACAGGATAGTTTGAACCCGTTCTATAATAACTCGACGAATTGGTATAGGCAGAATTACCAGACGGCAAAGGTGATTAACGCTAACTTGCAGGCATCGGGAGGAACGGGAACCACGCGTTACATGGTGGGTGCCGGGTATTATGACGAGGAAGGTATCATGCCGAACACGGGTTTTACTCGCTTTACCGTTCTATCTAATTTATCCGCTCAACCGGCGAAGCGTTTACGGTTGGATTCTCAGTTGGGACTCACCTATAGCGACCGTAGCCGGGGTAGTAATGCCGGGTCGGGAGCCAGTAAGTTCGAGGAGATTACTTCCGACCCCTCGGAGACTCCCACGTTGTTGCCCGGTAGCGGGGCTTTCGGGGAAGCCATGTTGAAGAATTTGAACCAGACTTCCGAGAAGAACCAAAGTTATTCGTTGCGTTACAATATGGTGTTTGATTACGAGTTGATTCGTGATTTGCATTTGAAAGTGTCAGCGGGTGTCGATTATAACCAACAGAACCAGAATGTGTTTAAACCGAGTACGTTGGACCCGAACACGAATGCGGCTTATCGTTTTTCAACTTCGAAGGGGACGATTACCCGGGATTTGTCGATACTGAACGAGAATTTGTTGACGTATAGTTTCAATTACTTGGAGAAGCATAATTTCGATGTCATGTTGGGATTGTCTTTCCAGAAAGACCAGAGTTATTCGAATGGAGGAGAGGGTATTAATGGTCCGAACGATAAAATTCAATACGTGGGTGACGGTTGGGGTGGCTCGAATGGCATAAACCAAGTTGCCCCGGGCGAAACATTGGATTCTTATGCTTCAGCCTTTAGTTATTCATCCGGGTTCTCGGAAGAGCGGATGTGTAGTTATTTCGGGCGTTTGACTTACAATTTCAGAGATAAGTATATGCTTGAAGCCACGGTTCGTCGGGATGGTTCTTCCGTTTTCGGGGAGAAGGTGCGTTGGGCTACTTTTCCATCGGTTGCCGTGGGGTGGATTTTCACGGATGAAGATTTCATGAAACGTTTTTACTGGTTGAGTTTCGGTAAAATCCGTGCTAGTTGGGGTACTTCCGGTCAGAAATTCGGGCAACGTTATCTGGCTCAAGGCGTGTTTTCTGCCAGCGGAATGTTCTTGGGAAACTCGGGAATGGCACCAAATAAGAGTGGTGGTGTGATTAACAGGAGGTTGAGTTGGGAGGAAACGGACCAGTATGATGTCGGTTTGGACTTGAGTTTCTTGGACTATCGTTTGAAGATGAATCTCGATTACTATTACAGGTACACGACCGGGCGTTTGAGTAAATGGGATTTGCCGGGAGATGTGTATTTCCATACTTTCCAGTGGCAGAACGCTATGGCGATATCCAATCAAGGTATAGAAATTGAACTGGAGGCGGATATTTTGCGTGAAACCGCGGTGAAGTGGAGAATGAAATTTAATTTCTCGAGAAACTGGAATCGTTTCGAGAAGAGCGCGGACGGTTATGATTACGGTAGCCAAGTGATAGGTAAACCCTTGAATCAGATTTTGGCATACAAGACTTCCGGTTTTTATGACAGTATGGATGAGGTACCTTTTATTTATAACGCTCAAGGCGAGAAACAACCCTTGTGGTCGGGAGTGAACACGTATGCTGTGTTTTTCCCGGGGGCTCGCCGTATCGAAGATTTGAACGGGGATGGAAAGATTAGTTTTGATGACAGGTACTATGCCGCAAGCCCTCTCCCGAAAGGACATGGTGGTTTTATAAATGAAATTCGTTGGAAGAATCTTGATTTGAATATCATGTTCAACTATTCGATAGGTCGTCATGCAGTGGCTGTTTATGATGACTACTGTTTGGCCCCGAGGGAGGAGAGTGGTCCGCTGTTCGTGAGTCTTAAAGATTTGAAACCATGGACGGGTGCCGGTTCGAAAGCCGATTATCCGAAAGCACAGAAGTATATGTACTTGGAAAACCAGTACGTGGGAATATATGACGAGGATATCGAAACGGTGCATTTCGTGCGTTTGAAGCAGTTGACTTTAGGATATAATTTTGGAGAAGGTGTTTGTAAAAAGATAGGTTTAAGTGGAATCCGGGCTTTTATGACGGCGGAGAATTTATTCCTGTTGACGAATTATTCCGGTATTGACCCCGAGTTGATAGATATTACTTCCGGGACGGATAATTTGCGTTCTTATCCTTTGCCGCGGAAGTTTACAATCGGATTGACTGTTAATTTTTAAAATGTAGAGCATGAAAAAGATATTGATACTTTTTTTGTTTATTCCCTTGTTCTCTTGTAATGATTGGTTGACGGTTGAGCCGGAGGATTCGGTTACTTTTGTGAATTATTTCAAGAGCGAGAGTGAATTGGAAGCTTTGTATAATATGGTGCAAAGCAGGATGAAATACGTGTGTTTCGGGAAACAGCCTTATTTTTATTCTTCCATCGACGCGGACGACGTGCAGTCCGACGTGGACGGGTATCGCAAATTGGATGTGCTTAAATACACGGGGACTTCAAACACGCAGAGTTGGACGGCTTTTTATGACGTGATTTATTTGACAAACGTGATGATCGAGAATCAACACCGCTTCGAGAATGTGTCGAAAGAACGGGCGGATTTTTGGTTGGGGCAAATACATTTTGCCAAGGCATTGGCTTATTTCCGGGTGGCTCAGATTTGGGGAGATGCTCCTATCACGCCGAGTTCGGAGTCCATTGACCCTATCGGTAAAAGTCCCGCTTTGGAGGTTTTGCAGGAAGCGCTCAAGGAAGCTAAAGCTGCGTTGGTTTTGCCCACGCATGACAAGTTGGTAGGTGCGACAGGTGCCGCGATAACCACGAAACAATGTGCCAGCCTAGGGACGGTAAATACTTTGTTGGCTAATATTTGCGCTTGGATGGGCGGTTTGACCGGGGAGCGGAAATACTGGGAGGATGCGGAGCGGTATGCTTCCGAGGTGTTGGACGGGAAAGCCGGAGTTTACGATTTGGAGAGTATGAACGGGTTGATAGAGAACGTGCTTGGCAAGAACCGGAATAGTGAAGAGGTTATTTACGCTATTTCGAACAACGCATTAGATTATGATCGGAATTATGAATCGTTCCAGAAAGAAGCTCCGGGGCATTTCCTGATTTCTTATCCTTATCTCACGGAAGATAAAAGTGAGATTGCCAACTTGGTGAATAATAGTAAGAACGCGTATACCAGAATAAAAGTGACCACGGTAAAGGAAATCTATCCGGAGGAAAATGATTTGAGAAGAAAAGAGTTTTGGTATAAATTGGGAGAGTTGAAGTATTATTCTAAATCGGAGTCAGAATCAGAGTCAGAGTCGGAAACAGACTTGGAGTCGAAAGAGGATAGCTTGTATTCTCCTTACGCTCATATCGCAAAGTGGCGTTATATGGTTCGACAAATGAAAGAAGATATCGCGGGTATGCCTGCAATCTTGACTGATTGCGATTGGGTGTTCTGGAGATTGGCGGACCTGATTTTATTACGTGCCGAGTGTCGGGTGCAGTTGGATATGACGGAGGAGGCTGTTAGTGATTTGGACCGCGTGCGTGAACGTGCAGGATTAGCAGGATATGCCGGTAGCACGAGCAAAGAGGCTTTGCGTGAAGAGGTGTTCTTGGAAAGACGTCGGGAGTTGTTCGGCGAGGGGCAGTATTATTTTGATATTGTGCGGAACGGGTATTTCCGGAAATATCTGTTGGGAGGCTATCGTACGCTGACCGACGAGGATGTTAAGAATGGCGCTCTTTACACGAAAGTGCATTCCAATGCTTTTAGAAAGAATACGTTAATGACTCAAAATACTTATTGGCAATGGCAAGAATAATGAATAATATATTGAAAATTGCGATTTGCATCGTGATGGTAGGATTGGTTTCGTGTACCAAGTGGAATTACGATGACGGGGGTGTGTCGAACGGGGTGCACGATTGTTCCATGTGGGAATACCTGCATACCCAATCCCGGGATTGGGATTCTACAATTGTGATGATTGAGCGTGCAGGGTTGAGAGAGTTGTTCGAGGGGAAAGGGGAACACGAGCAAATTACTTTCTTAGGATTGACGAACTATTCGATTCGTACCTATTTGTTGGATATGGGATACAAGCAGGTGAACAGTATGTACTGGGATGAGTGTCAAGCTATTTTAAGCAAGTTGATTATCACGGAACGAGTGATGGTGGCAGACGTGCCTCGCGGAACATGGGATAGCCAGACAGGCGAGGTGATGGGAGGCAAGGAATATACATTGCTGGATGGCACAACCGCGATATTGTGGACGACTCAAGAGCCTTATATGGATATGAATACCAGTGAAGTGGGTATCGTGCGATTGAATTTCAAGCTGGAGGAAACGAATGTGTCGCGGGCATTGATATTCTCTTCGGATATTCAGACGAACAATGGTGTAGTGCAAGCACTGGGATATGATTTTAACGTGTCGGATATATATTAAAATGAAAGCGATGAAGAAATTATTATATGCACTCGTGTTATTGGGATGTAGCTTTTTGTATGCTTGTAATGACGTGACTGTCGGGTATTTGGATTGTGCTAATGCCGGATATTCGAAAGATTCCTTGGAGATTGTGCGTTTTTCTAATCTAGCCACGGAGATGGAAGGTTTGAAAACGACATTGGATGCCTTGTATTCCAACGAGGAGTTGGCAGGGCTGTTTGACCAAATGGAGTCGTTGGATGTCGAATTGAAGGAGCTGGAAGCTAAGATGGAAGAGATGTATGAGCAAGCGTATGCGCTCATGGAGGAGATGGACATAGAGAATGGGGCGATGAATCCGGACTTCGATAAAATAGCAGAATTGCAGGCGAAAGCTGATGAAATGAATAATATCATGGAGAATGAATACCTCCCTCTGCAAATAGAATTGGAAGATGAAATCTATGCATTGATGGATCAAATCATTGAAACATGCACGGATATGGGGCAAGATGATCCTTTCATGCTGGAAGAACTGATCACGGAACGGCAAAACCAGATTGATAAAAATACCCCGTGGACAACCTCGACGATTGGTCAGATTCTGGGGACAGAGCCTATGCGCTACTACTTGGAAAGCGTTCGTAGTGACCGGGGAGAGGAAGCTGCGAAGGATTTTGCCTCTTACGTGCAAGTTGTCGGTGGCGGTCGGATTTACGTGGATATGCAGGTTGATTCTCCAGCAGGTAATTATTGGGTATCCTTGAGGGTGGAGAATGAAGGGCATTCGGCTGTCTTGCGGGATGTGTTTAAGTTTATATTAAAAGATTAGATTCAAAAGAAGGAAATATTATGAGAAGGATTAAATACGTGTTGGTGTTCCTGTTGATGGGGATGGTTGGAAATCTATCCGCTCAAATTACTTTTTTTCAAGGTACTTTCGAGGAGGCTTTGAAAAAAGCGAAGGCAGAGAAAAAGGATGTTTTCGTCGATTTTTACACGGAGTGGTGCGGACCTTGCAAGGTGATGTCGCAAAAAGTGTTTACTGTTCCGGAGGTGGGTGACTATTTTAACA
Organism: uncultured Butyricimonas sp.; assembly: GCF_959596855.1. NCBI lineage: Bacteria > Pseudomonadati > Bacteroidota > Bacteroidia > Bacteroidales > Odoribacteraceae > Butyricimonas > uncultured Butyricimonas sp. The sequence continues at coordinate 55,161 of NZ_CAUFYA010000031.1, read as the reverse complement.
CGCATTTCGTGAGTTGCAAGTTGAACGCGGAAGCTCCCGAGCAGGCTGAACTGGTGAAAAAATACGGGGTGGAGGCTTTTCCCACGATGATATTCGTGAACGTGAAAGGAGAGGTGTTGCGCGTGGTGCGGGGGGCGAAAGCCCCTGCCGCGTTGCTCAATGAAGCGAAGATGGTGACGGGTGATATGCTGACTTTCGAGAAGTTGTACGAGAAATCGAAGAAGGAAAAGAAGAATACCGACCTGCAACAGGAGTTGTTGTTTCGGGCTCCAGAGTTTATCGCTACCCAAACCGGGTATAACCGGGATAAATGGATGGTGCGTATCGAGGCTCTTTTCCCGGAGTACGTGAAGAACAAGAAGTTGGAGAATATGATTAACGCCGAGGATTTGTATATCATCAGCATGTATCACAATGAAATCAAGGATAATGATGAGATTTTCGATTTTCTGGTGAAGAATTACCAGCAATTCGGAAAGATTGTGGGGAAAGAGAAGATTCAGGATTTCATCTTGGGCGTTTATAATAATTATATCATCTCTTTTTGTAAAAACGGAAAACAGGATTACAAGAAACATTTGGAGCGAGTAAAAGGAGATTTGCAGTCGGTATATAGTGATATTTCATTCGGTTCGCTTTCCGCTTTTGAGGCGATATCTTTGTTATCGGACGGGTATTACAGTCTTTTCCGTAAGGATATAAACACGTTTTTCGAGAAGATGAATCAATACTTTTCCGGCGCAGAGAAGGCTTTGACGGTAAACGATTATACCCAACCGATTGAAGATTTGTACACCGTGTACCGGGGTAATTTGCCGGAGGGTGCGAACGAGAAAGTGATAGTGTGGTTGGACAAGGCTTTGCAATACGAGATGGCGGCACAGTTGCGTACTCGTTTGTTGTATATGCTGGGAGATTGTTTCAATGCCACGGGTAATCCGGAAAAAGCAAAACAAAGTTTGAATCAAGCTTTTGTCGTTAGTTCCGGAATCGAAGAGGTGGAGTTGATGAAGCAGTTGCAGAACATGATACAAGAGAAGTTGAGGGAGTTATGAGAAGTTTGTTACTATTGTTTTTTGTTTTTTTATCCTTCGGGCAATCGATTTTAGCGCAAGAGGAATCGGTGAATTTCCGGCAGGGGCGATTGGAAAACGGGCTGACGTATTACATTCGCCGTACGACAAGTTCGCCGGGACGTGCCGATTTTTATCTCGTGCAGAACGTGGGAGCGTTGATGGAGGAGGAGCAGCAGAATGGTTTGGCTCATGTGCTCGAGCACATGGCCTTCCATGCCACGGATAATTTCCCGGATGGGGTTCCGGCTTTTTTGAAACGGCACAAGATAAGTAATTTTAATGCTTACACGGGACACGACGAAACGGTGTATAACGTGAATAATGTTCCTACTGCTTCGAAGTTGTTGGTTGATTCTTGTATTTTGGTATTGAGGGATTGGTCCGGTTTTCTTAAATTGTATCCCGAGGAGATGGAAATCGAGAGGCAGGTGATACAGGAGGAACGGCGTGCGGGAATGGATTTGTCCGCTCGATTGCAGAAGCAGGCGAACTTTTTCATCTACAACGGGAGCAAGTACGCCACGCATGACGTGATTGGTTCCGTGGAAGTGTTGCAGAGTTTCACGGCGGAACAAGTGAGGGATTATTACAAGGATTTCTATCGTCCGGACCAACAAGCCGTGATTATTCTCGGGGATATAGACGTGGATGCGGTGGAAGCGGAGGTGAAACGCTTGTTCGCTCTCATTCCCCGGCGGGAGAATCCGAAACCTCGCCTCGTGTACGATATTCCGGATAGTCCGCAACCTCAATATTATAAGTTGATAGACAAGGATGTGCCGACGAACGGGATGGTGCTTATGAAGCGTTTCCGGAAGAATCCGGTGCGTTCGTTACGGGATATGTTGCGGGAAGATTTGATGCGGGAGTTTTACAACAAGATGATGCGCGACCATTTGGCGGAGTGTATGGAAAATTCCGATGTGGCGTTTCTTAACGCGAGTATCGGTATCTTCGATATCGTTCGGGGTTACGAGGGATTGAATGTCGTGGTGTCGTCTTTGCCCGGGCAGGAAATCGAGGCGTTGGAACAGTTGATGGAACAGATGGTGCGGGTTCATCAGACGGTGATAACCGATGAAAAGTTACACGGCATGGCGTCCGGTTATCTCAAGCGCTTGGAGCAGTTTAAGTTGCAAAAAGAGCGATTCCCGAATAGTATGTACTTGCAAATGTACCAGAATAATTTCTTGTTGGGGTACCCGATTAGCGAGTTCGAGCAGAATATAGATACGACGGCAGCGATTCTTAACGGTCTGACCGCCGAGGATTTCCGGAAGTGGATTGCTCGCTGGTTTGACGACGACCGGAATTGGATTTATATCATGCAAGGAAATAGCGCGGATTATCCTTTCCCCGCGGAAGAACAGATTTCAACCGTGATGCAGGAGGCTCGCGAGTGGACATTTGAAGCCGGGGAGGGGCAGGAGAAGTTGGCGTGCAACGGTGTTTTGGTCGATTTCGAGATTCCGGCGGGTAAAATTGTCAAGGAGAAAGCGTTGAAGCCGATAGAGGCGGAAGAGTGGACGTTGAGTAACGGGGCGAAGGTCTATTACAAGTACACCGATTACAACAAGGGTATGTTTAATGTTTTGATAGGTAGCCGAGGAGGACGTTCCTTGCTTCCGGCAGAGGATTTGCCGTCAGCCGACGCTATGGTGGCTTTATTCTTGAAGAGCGGTTTGTACAAGTACGGGACTCGAGAGTTGAACGCGCTCGTGCAGGAGCATTCCATCAACATGGATATTTCCTTGGAGGAGAACTCCGAAAGTATCAATTGCACGAGTACGACGCGTGACGCAGATTTCGCTTTCCAATTTTTGCATTTGGTGGTGGAAAAACCTCGTTTCGATAAAGCCGCTTTTGACAAATATGTGCACGTGAATAAGTTGACATTGGCTTACTCTCGTAAAACGACGGACGACACTATCAATGACGTGTTGCGTGAGTTGCGGATGGTGAAGTCGCCTCGGCTTTGGGTGAGGGATACGCGGTATTACGAGGCGATGGATTACGAGAAGATGGTTCGTATTTTCAAGGAGCGTTACCGGAATGCCTCGGACTTTTCTTTCTATATCGTGGGTGATTTGGAACGGGAGGTAGCCCGGGAGCTTGTTACTCGATATATCGCTTCGCTTTCTTCTACTTACCGCAAGGAGAAGCCCGTTAAGTACGAGTACTATAAAAAAGAGAGCGTGGCGAAAGATATTGCCGTGGATATTCCGGAGCAAAAGTACATGGTGGATATGGCTTTCACGAACACGTTGAAGACGAAACCGGCGGATAAGCTTTGCATGATGATTCTTCAGAAGCATTTCGAGTACTTGTTTCAACAGCGTATCCGGGAAGCGGAGGGCGGTTCGTACGGAGTACACGTGCGGACGGATGTTACCGGTCAGCCCGACCCCTCGCAGTTATTTAACGTGCAATTCGAGAGTTCCTTGGAGAAAGGGCCTCGTATGCGGGCTATCGTGCACGAGCAGATTGAGCAGTTCTTGAAAGAGGGAATGTCCGATGAAGACGTGGAGGATTTTATCCTGTTATTGAAAAAAGAACGGGATGCCGCTCCGGATTTTGGAAGTATTCCTTTTTGGACGGAAAATATCCAGTTTTATCAACGCACGGGAAAAAGTTTGGATGCTCCCGAGTTTTTCGAGAAAGTGATTGATAAGATTAAGGCGAAAGACGTGTTGGCTTTTGCCCGTAAGTTTTTTGCTGATGCGCAATGCGTTGATATCGTGGTGAAATCACGATAGCCGTCACGAAGGCAAAAATGGGAGGGCGTGCAAAACACGCCCTCCCATTTTTGCCTTTATTTTATCTTCCAAGAGCCGAAAATGGTTTTCTTGAAGCGGGTCTTGTTTTTCTTTGCTTCTTCCGAGTCGTATTCGATGGCTCTGTCAAAGTATTCTATCGCCAAAGGAATGTTTTGTTCTGTACCTCTTCCGAAGCCATAGGCAACACCGAGGGCGTTGAGTACCATGGCGTCAAGTGGTTCCCACACGTCGTCGAGCATTTCATTCCCTTCAAGTTCGGAAAGGAATTGAAATGCCGTGTCGTCATCTTGAAAAGTCCCAAGACCGTCTTGATAGCAGATGGCAAGTTCGGCGGCAGGCTGCTAGCAATCCTCGGCTTCCATGTTTTGGTACGCTTTGTTGAGCCACGTTACGGCCTTGGCGTAATCCTGTGCAATATTGCCTCTTCCCTCGAAGTAAAAGTTGCCAACTTGAAATTGTGCGCCCGGGTGCCCGGCCTCGGCGGCAATCATGTAATTCTCGAAAGCTTTGTCCAAGTCTTGTTTTACGCCGTAGCCTGTCGCGTGGCACACTGCTATGTTGTAGGACGATTGGATATCACCACGTTCCACTTTATTTAGATGGCGCAAAAATACTCGATTATCTCTAAAAGTAGCCTTTGTACGGGTGTAGATGCACTCGATTACCACTAAAACGAAGAAAGCACCTACTTTCGTAAGTGCTTTTGATACCCGCTTGGTAGGTATCCGGATTGTTGTCAGTGTGTAGTATTTGTATTTATTTTAGGTAGTTGTTCCGCCAGTTCGTTGATGGAACTGCCGGAAAAGACGATTCGTCCTTCGCTATCAATGATAAAGAAGGTTGGAATACCAATGAGATTATATTGTTCCGCGAACGCTTTGGTTTGTTCGGGCAAGCTGCGGAATTGTGCCCACGGCAGGTTTTCTTCTTTCAAGGCTTTTTGCCACTCTGCCTCTTGTTGATCGAGGGACACGCTGATAAAACGGATGGAATCCCCGTGAGTTTTGTACACTTCGCGTAGGTATATCAGGCTTGCTCGGCAGGGAATGCACCATGATGCCCAAAAATCAATCAGCGTGTATCCATCTCGGTTTAATTGGGCGAGCAGCGATACGCTCTTTCCTTTATCATCGACCACTTCGCCTTCTTGTAATGGTGAGCCTTGAACCAGCCGGGAGGCGTCACGGAGATAATGGCGAAACTCCCTCAATGCGGCACAAGTGTCTTGACAGGAAGCAAAGAGTTCTTCCAGTTCGTCGAGATAAGCCTGATTGTAGGTGAAAGCGGGTTTCTTCAATGTTCCGACAATGTAGAGGTTCGTTGCCAGATTATCGTTGTTGCGGATAAATGCCCGGCTTGCTTTGTCCAGTTCCGATTTCATGGTTTCCAATCGGCTGTTATAGTCCGGGGTTTGCTTCTCCTGCTTGCGGAGTTCCTGTATACCGTAACGCAACGGAAAGGTTTGTTGTTGGTAGCGGTAGTATGCTTCTTGAGCGCTGGAACCTTCCACTCGGTAGTTCTTTTCTTTCCGGATGTCGTAAAGCCAGTACGCTTGTGGTAGGCTGTCGATATGTGGCGTGGTAAAGGTGAGTTTGCCGTTTTCGACAAAGAAATTAAGCTCGTAACAATATGCCGATTCTTGATTTTGCTTCGAGCGTAGGATATAATCCGTGTTACTCACGCTAAATTTACACATGGAGGGAGCGTCCAGTTGCCCGCGCAACTCGAATTTCCCGTCAATGACGTAAGCGCTGGCTAAATCTTTGTCCCATCGGGTGATGGTTCGTAGGGTAACTTTCGTGCTGTCTATGGCACCGGGAACCGTACCCCGTAGGATAAAGTGGTCGGCAGGCTGCCGTGTACAAGCGGCAGCACTGAGCAGTAATATAAAACAGAGTTTTTTCATTGTTCTCTTATTTTTTTGTTTTAATCTTTGGAATATCTTATTTTTCCAAATATTCTTCAACAGTTACTCGTAATGCGTTGGCATCGTTACCGCTGAAAACGATTTTGCCATCGGGTGCGATGAGCATCAGGCGCGGAATGCCGCTGATATTGTAGGCACGTTGGGCAGCGGTAACTTGGTCACGATTGCCTGTCCATAATTGAGTCCAAGGCATGGCTTCCTCTTTCATTGCCGTTTCCCAGTCTGTTTTCTTTTGGTCGAACGATACGCTGATTACGGTCAGGCGGTCTTTTGGGGAGTGTTCATAAATTTGCTCCACTTTGGGGATGGCCCAGCGGCAGGGACCACACCACGATGCCCAGAAGTCTACCAACGTGTAGTGGTCGGGAAGTATATACTGTGATAGTTTCACGGTTTCGCCTGTCGGATTGGTCAGTTCAATGTCCTTGTATGATGCTCCTTTGTATAATATGCTTGCAATTTCTGCCATCTTTAATACTCGGGGACGACGCACTGAATCTTCGATCTGTTTGGCAATGCGTGTCAGTTCTTTTATCTCTTCGGGAGTGCGCGTAAAAGTGGTGTTCAACAAGCCTTCCGCGATGAAAAGCGATACCGGTGATTGTGGATGTTGGCGGATAAATTCCATTTTAGCAGCATCAATAGCTGCTTCCGCTGCCAGCTTCTTAGGATATAGTTCGTCAAATCGGTTGTTGAATTCCTCCGTTGTGTATTGGTTTTCTTGCATATTCAGCGTGGCTGAAGCGATATTCACTTCCGAGGCAGCCAACAGCAAAGGCATTAAAGCATCACGATATTCATAATATTCTCGCTGTAGTGGACCTCCTTCTACACGAGCTTTCGATTCGGCAGTTTCAGCCACGAAGGGGTGGATGAATTGCAGACTGTCGAAATGGGCTGTGTTTACCGTCAGTTCGGAATTGTCTAGAAACATGTAAATATTAACCATTTTGCCCATGTGGGGGGAAGAGGTGTTAGAGCTGATCAATAAATTGCAGTATTGCGGTGAAGCAGTTACGCCCTGCAATTCAAATTTGCCGTCTTGAATGGTATCTGTTGCCAATATCGCTTCACCTTCCATGGAGCGAAGCGTGACCAGCATCCCGTCTTGTAACCCGGGAAAATTGCCCCGTATCACGAATCCCTCGGGGCGGGAAGTACAGGCACCACACAATAGCAGTGCCGCGATAAAAAAGAAAATTCTGTTCATAGAAATTATTTAGAAGTTTATATTATTTCTCTGCATCTCGGCAACAACGTATGCGCATCATTCTTTCCAGTGTCACCGTTCCTCGGTAGACAGTCGTGTAATGGGCACATATTTTCCGGAACCAGACCGTTGTGGTTTGTAAACCGTTGTTCTCCACCTCTGAAGCCGACCAAAAATACCCGTACTCGCCGACAAAACACAAGAACGGGGAACGTCCCCAAGCTTCAGCATCTGCAACCTCGCCTCCTAATTGGAGTGCCATGCCTGTTCCTTCTGACCCTTGGCGAAGAAGGGTGGCTTCCTGATTTCCCCGCCAGCCTTCCGAATCGGCTTCTCCGGCAGACATGCCCAATGCTGTTTCCAGATTCTTCCAGTCCTCATCGGTGGGCAAACGCCAACCTTCAGGACAAAGCGTGCGGGCTTCCTCCCAAGTATAGAAGTTCCCATATTCCTTGTAATCTGCCGCAAAATCGATATCGAGGAGATGGGACTTAATCTTGACCGGATAGTTAGCCCTAAACAAGTCGTACGTGCATTCGTAATAAGGTGCCTCGGAATAATATTTTAGATTGGAAGTCATCCATTCCAAATTGCCGATTCGAACCCACCCGTAGGTGTTGCCGTCACGTTCGTCTGTGTACTCGCCGGTAGTGGAGGGACTGACTCTCGGCAAATTATCATCGTCACTGCATGAGCAAAATATAGCACTGCAACATACAAATAAAGCTATTATATACTTTCTCATAATCAATTAAATTTAATTCCGGTTGCTTCGAGCAACGGTTTGATGATATCATATTTTTTTCTGGTATATCCATTGATGTCGTTCTCCCCGTATTTTTCAAAGAATTCTTCCTCCGTCAGCAACAAGCAGGCTTTGATATAAGCCACGGCATCTTCTTTCGGGGAGGAGAAATTATTTTCATAAGGATCTTCCAGAAATCCCATCTCCAACGGATTCAAAATCTCCGTGGGAGCCCACCAGTATGACTTGGGGGTGGAATAATTGTTGTAGTTGACCGCGAAGAACTCTCCAGCTTTTCCGTCTGTATACTTGTTGCCCGCTGTTCCCCCGAAAGAGGCAAAAATGATCTCGCAGCAAATATCCTGTGCGTAGGCTTTACGTTCTTCTTGAGTCAATTCCCACAATCCGCTGACATTTAATGCCAAACAACGCAAATTGTTATAGGTCAACGGGGAGCCGACATAATCATAAGTAACGTCCGTGGTATTTCGCTGGTATTCATCAATACCGTTAGCCACTAGCAGGGAATAAGGCATCACGTTTTTAATATACGGTAGTAAATCGTTCTGCAAGAAAGTTGTGACTTGACGCTTTTGTTCTAACGTTTGCAAATAGTCGAACTTAAAGCGGAGATTGCTTGTATTCGTTAGCTGGTATTCCAGGCCCAAGAGTTCTGTTTCATAAAAAGGCTTGCCATTCTCGTCCGTCCCTTTGTATTCGTGTCGGAGCGTATCGTTGAAAAGGAGATGACATCCGGTGGTATTGAAAAACTCCTCTTTGAGTTTTGACTCCTCGTCCGTGGCTCCGGGCGAAATGGCAAAAGAATTGGTCACGGCAAGCGGCTCCAACTCGTCTTCTTGCTGGCAAGCATATAAACTACCAGCCAAAGCAATTATAAAGATTAATATTTCTGATTTCATATCTTTGCGTTTAAGTATCTGTTAATTACCGATAGGTATCGATTTCCCTTTTCGAACCGGACGTTGGTTTGTCTGTAGTGTATTCTGAAAATCTAAAACCTCTTTGGGGAGCATCAGCGTGTAAGCGTCGTCGTTCTCCTCCAAAACGTATTCCACGATTTCAGTCGGGGTCGATATGACAGGAATGAATCCCGATTTCACGTATTTGATATAGCGGTGTGTAATCTTTTTGGAATATGGGAATTTGTCACATACCGTGTAACGACGTAAATCGAACCAACGATGACCTTCAAAGCATAGCTCGCACTGGCGTTCGCGACGGATGAGGTCTACCAGTTCCTTGCCGCTTGCTGTCACTTCACGACTTTCTTTCAAGCGATGATTCAACAGAGTTTTGAGCATCGTGCGGGCTGTTGTTTCGTCACCCGAGTAAGCTGCCGCTTCAGCCGCATTCAAATAGGCTTCCGCTGTCCGGAACATGAAGTGGTCGGAAGCTTCCTTGTAACCGAATACCCAACCTTGTACTTTGGATAGTACCCATGCATCCGTGTAGACGTAATTAGTCGACATACCTCCTATTGATTCTTTCATGATATAATATTGTGTGCGCCAATCATTATCGCCTTCGGTAAAAGCCGATAGCAAATCTTGGGAAACGACGTAAGCCGGGAACTTCTCCTCTCCTTCTCTTGAACAATACATGCAACCGGCCAACGGGTAGCCTCCCATGGAGAAGATAGTTTCGGGCGAGGCTTTGGTTAATATTTCTGTGTCCGGGGTATGTGTATTCAAGTCCAATAATCCGTTCCGCTTGTCCAATACCATGTTAGCGTATTCCAAGGCTTTTTCCCAATTTTGCATGTAAAGATACACTCTGCTTTTTAATAAATACACGGCAATGATATCTGCCCGGTAAGGATAGTTTTTCACCTCGTTATCTTTTAGATAAGTTTCGGCTTCGTCTAAATCGGTAAGTACTTGGATGTACACTTCCTCTACCGTGTTGACGGTATACTCTTTGTCTTCCACGTACTCCGTCAATTTAAGCGGTATGGCCGGAGTGCCTAGCGTTTGTGTACAATAAGGCTGTCCGTATAGATTACCTAAGGTGAAATAGTAAAGCGCACGAAGGAAATGAGCTTCTCCCTTGATACGTTTTTTTTGTAGTTCCTCCACTAGATTATTTACGGACAAGTCATTGACGGAAGTCAGTACCATATTGCAAATGTTGATACAAGAATATGCCTGCTTCCAATCTCTGCTTTCCGAAGTACGGGAATTGCCCTCGTAAGGTAGACCAACGCTTTGCTGCCACGTGTACCAACCGAACATTTGGGGTTGTATTCCTGCAAGATCGCCTAAATTGCTTCGTTCGTTAAAAGCCAATTCATCTGCCATGTGATGGGTAGCTTGGAAAAAAGCATTCACGGGTGATACTCCATACTCATTATTCTCGAATCTGCCTGATGGCATATAACCTTTTCCCAATAGCACTTCATCCAGATCGGAAAAAGTTTCCACTTTAGCAAGGTCCTGCGAGTGTTCTTCCAAAAAATGGGAACATCCGCAAAATAAACCCGCCATGCAACATAGAACAAGTATTTTTTTCATGTAATCGATGTTTTAAAATGAAACGGTTAATCCTAAAGTATATGTAGGTCGATCGCTCAACTGGATGCTGGCAAAACCTCCTTGTGTCGGGGCTTGTCCCTTCAACTCTTTGGCCGAAATAGTGAACAGGTTAGTGGCTGAAAATGATACATCCAATTGTGACAGACGCAGTTTTTTCAGTATCGTTTCGGTGAACTGGTAGGTTAAACTCAAGTTGGAACATTTCAAATAATTACCGCTTACCACACGGTGGTCACCGTAATCATACATTTCCCATGCGGAAATTGCTAAAGGTTGAATATCTTGATATTTATCGCTCCAGTGTCTTTCATATAGCGTATAATTGTCATCGCCTTTTCCTATAATCGCCGGGATATTCGTGTGGCGCTCGTCGCCCGGTTTGCGCCAGCGGTTCAAGAAATATTTGCTGACGTTATTTTCGGGGCGGATATTTTGGGCATCCATTACCGCATCGCTAGCAGCATTGTAAATGGCAAACAGACGAATTTTATTTCCCATGCTGTACGCGAAGTTTCCGCTCAGACGGATATTTTTCCAACGTAGTGTCGTGTTCAAATTCCCTGATATTGTCGGTTCGCGTCGTCCGGAAGGCTTTAAAACGCGTGTGTACGTGTCATATTTATTCAGACCGCGCAATACTTCGGGATTGTCGGCATAATCATCGAACATCGGTCCGCCGTTTACAGGACTCAGCCCGATGAATTTATAGGAGTAAAAAGTACCGATAGGTTGACCTTTCACGAGAGCCGAACCATTAAGGAAGTTCGAGAGTTCATACTGATCGACATCCGCTTTACTCTTCATTTTATTAAAAGACTTGGAAATTGAAGTCGATACGGACCAGAACCAATCTTGGGATTGCAATGGCATGAATGTCAGCGAAACATTGTACCCGTGATTGTCAATGTCACCTTGATTTACTTGGTAAACGTCATTGGGCACCCCGTTCATTGTCGCGATAGCTTTATCCATAAAAGCATCCTCGGTGTGTTTCCACCAGTATTCAGTTTCTATCATTACTTTTCTCTGGAACAACCCGAGCTCTATTCCTAAATTATAGGAAGTGGTGGTTTCCCATTTCAAATTTGGATTAGGATAGCGTGAAACTGAAGCCACGTTCTCCCCGAAATGGGAATCGAGTGGCTCTTTGGAAATAATCATTACCGGACTTTGGTCACTGAGCATATTACCTTGGTACCCAAACGACGCTTTCAAGCGGAGAAAATCCAACCAGTTTGCTTCTTTTAGCCCCCATAATTCCGAAATGTTCCAGTTGGCAGAAGCGGACCAGATGGGCAATAATTTGTTATTGCTTTGATCACCGAATGCGTTGGAACCATCAATTCGGGCATTGGTATTCACGGTAAAATAATTGTAGTAGCTATATGATATGGAAGCATAGCTTGATACAGTATTGCTTTTACTATCAGTCAACCGAGCAGGATTTTGAAATACCCATCGGGCGTAATCGGGAAATTTCTCGTGGTCAATGTTATTCACGAAACTCATCCCCCGGTCTTTGTAATAACCGCGCTCGGTACGCACGTAGCCGCGGGTGCGGGTTGAACTCATTTCAAAACCAATGGAGCCGTTGAGGTTATGCTGGTTTGATTTACCGAAAAAGTAGTTCCCATCTAACTGTAAACGCACCGTATAAGACTGATTTCCCGATTGATCGTGTGTTAGTTCTCCACCATAGGGCAATAGACTTGTTCCCCCGATATAGGTAGGGTTGCCCAAGTAATCCGGTTCTCCTTCGGTTCTTGGTGCCGGCAATACACCGTATTCTGTGCCCCGTAACATTGCGGCATAGCTGGTCTTCTCACCCCACCAGTTTTCTTGAGTCGTGTTCGACGTCTGGTAGGATGCGACAACGTTAGCTTTTAACCAATCTAGCAAACTGAATTGCAAATTTGTCGTGATGGTTAATCCGGAACCGTGTTGATTGTAGGAACTGTTTTCCAATTCATTGAGAATATTGTATTGGTAATATTCCGGACTCATCGTTCCCCATTTTCTTTTCAAGAAATAGAAATATTCCCCGTTCTCGTCATAGGCGGGTAATGCGCGAGTTGTTTTGTAGGCGTACTCCATGGGTGACAACTCCTGTTGGTAATATTGGCGGGAAGAAATATTCCCGTTCATGTTCAAAGAAGCGTTTAGCCAAGGTGTGAGGTTGGCATTCAGTTTCATCGTGGCAGTATAACGCTCGTTGTTACTGTCCCAAATCACATCATTATCGCGCGTGTAACCGATCGAGGCGTAATAAGTGGCTTCCGGCGACCCTCCGGAAATACTGATCGTGTGTGAATGTGATACGGAATTTTTAGTCAGTAAGTCGAACCAATCCGTGTTGATAACGCTAAGGCGTCCTACTTCTTTTTCGAATTGTTCGTCGGTCAGTTCATGATTGTATAATTGATTCAACAGACCTTCATAACCAACCATGTTTATATCATCCGGGAACGGGTAATGTTGTGCTACCAATTCACGGGAAAACTGGATGCGCTCCTTGGAATTCATCACGTTAATTGCCCGGTCGTTGTAGGAGGGGCGTTGACGAAGAGTTGTTGTCAAGTTGTAATTGACAATAGGTCGTCCGATGCGTCCCTTTTTAGTTGTTACCACGATCACCCCGTTGGCGGCGCGAGTTCCGTAAAGAGCGGTTGCGGCAGCATCTTTCAGTACGTCTATACGCTCGATATCTTGCGGGTTGATTCCGGCGATGGCATTACCGATACGGTTGATATAGTCCGGGTCATTCAAATCCGAAGCCGGCACGTTTACGGGATCCTGCATAATGATTCCGTCGAGTACCCACAGCGGTTCGCGATTGCCGATTAGCGTGGAGGTTCCACGGATACGCAGTTTGGGAACTACGCCTACCTCTCCGGAATTACTCATCAAAATCAAGTCCGGGATACGTCCCTGCAACATCTGATCTATAGAGGAAACGCCCGGGATGTTTAAATCCTCCATTTTAATGGAGGTCACGGAACTGGTGGATTTCCGGCGGTCTACCGTTTGGTAGCCGGTGATTACAACCTCGTCCATTTGGGTGGTTTCCTCTTCCATCGTTATATGTAATTCGGGTTCTCCCTTCCAAATGACTTCCCGCGTTTTCATTCCCACGAAAGAAAATACCAGAGTAGTTTCCCGGGAAGATACTAGAACCAGTTTGAAACGACCGTCTTTGTCGGACGTTACTCCTGTGGTTGTCCCTTTTATAATAATGGTCACTCCCGGCAATGGTAATTTATCTTTATCTCTGACAATTCCTTGGATGATAGTGTTTTTTGTTTTTTGAGGTTTGATGATCACCGTTTGTTCGTTAAAAACAAAGTCGAGTTCCAAATTTTTGAATAGTCGTTTCAGTAAAGTTTCCACTTCTTCGTTCTTTGCTTGAACGTTGAGTTTTTCGATGTGTTTGAAATTCATGTGATTATAGACAAAAAACAAATCTGTCTGTTGCTGTATAGCTTGAAAGAGTTCCATTACCGTACACTCTTTCAAATCTAACGTGACACGTTGTTGTTGGGCTGACGCTCGTGCCGACACACTTAAACCGCTTAACGTCAACAAGACTATTACTAGTAATTTCATGACTTTTCCGGTTTTCTGTAGATAGATTGTTCCGGGCCATCGAATGGTTCGATTTTTTTTCATACTTTTGAATGTTGATTAATACTACAAATACTTGACAAAATGTTAGTTTAAGGTTTTGATCATTCCGGGAGAAAATGGCCGTTTTCTTCCGGATTTTATTTCAATACCCGACGATAATCTTATTTTGTACCATTTTAAAATGCACGTATGAGGTTTGCTCTATTTTTTGGAGAATGGACATAACTGATTCTCCCCGGGGCAAATATCCACTGAACTTTTCCTCTTTTACTCTCGAGTTTTGGTATTCAACCCGAATGTCATACCATAATGACAATTCTTGCATAATTTCTTCTATAGTCGCTTCTTCGAAACAGAAACGTCCATGACGCCATGCGATATATTTTTTGATATTTACTTGTTCTACAGTGGTTTGTCCGGAAAGTAAATCCGTCGTTGCCATTTCTCCCGGGGTTAAAGTATATGGAATGCCTTCCTTGAACGCTACTTGTACTTTTCCTTCCACCAAGGTAGTCCGTATGCTGGTTGGAATTCGGGTATTGACATTAAATTCTGTTCCTAGCACCGTGACAGTCAATTCACCGGTACGCACGATAAAGGGTTTGCTCGCGTTGTGACTTACTTCGAAATAGGCTTCACCGTGTAATTCCACTTCGCGTATGCTTTTTTCGAAATTTGTCGGGTAACTCATGCGCGTATCCGAATTCAACCATACCCGGGTGCCGTCACTCAGTACCAAACGATATTCTGCACCTTTCGGCACTTCTATTTCGTTATACATAGGTTGTTCGACTTGTGGTTCCTCGGGGTTTTTCTCGTAGATAAGGGTTCCTTGGTCTTTAACAAGTTTGGCTCCGTCAATCTTCAACGTATCCGATATAGTTTGAGATGACAAGTTCAATACCTTTCCGGAGGCTGTTGTCAGATGTACAGCATTCCGACTTGGTTCTTGTGCGAAAGGCTCTACAATGGTATGCGGTTTGTTTTCCATGCTTAACCACCAGTAACCGCTTCCTAGAAACAAAAGTAAAACGGCAGCAGCCACTGACAATTTTAGAAATATGCGCTTCTTTTCCTGTCGTTTACGTGCAATTAGTTTTTCACGGAATGCTTGGCGCCAGCGAGTAAATTCTGCGGTGTTGTCGTCCATGTTGTTGGCACATTTGATTTTATCGTACAGCATCCTATGCTTAGGGGAGGCCTCTAACCACTCGTCGAAGAATTGCTTTTCTTGAGGTGTTAATTTCTTATCTAAACTTTTTTCAATAATCCACCAATCTATCATAGTGTATAATTTATATGATTTTACCCTAGTAACACGGTAAATAGTGAATGGTTACAAAAAAAATCATATTTTTTTTGTAATTTCGGTGGAATTTAAAATTTGTGGAAAGGTTATTACTTTGAATTATTCCCGGTTGGATGGCGAAGGTACGGTTGGTGAGAGTATGGGGAAGATGAACATTAATATCCCTATAATGTGTTCGTTACTATTGGTCAATGCTTCTTTTATTTTCTGTACGGCTCTGTGAATTTGGACTTTTGCAACATTTTCACTGATACCAAGGCGTTCGGCAATCTCCGAATACTTTAGATTATAGTAAAACCGGAGTTCACAGATATTCCGATACTTTTCTGGTAATCCGGTAATAATTTTCTTTATATCTTTGATTAATTCTTCATCGTCTAGCCATTCTAATGCTTCCGCTTGCTCGATGGCTTGAAGATAAAGAATCTTATGACGATCCTCCACTCCCCGATCTCGTAAATAATTCAGACAACTATTGCGTATTGTCACGCAAAGATATGCGCCGATATTTACTTCCGAATTAAGTAGAGAAATATTTTCATATAGTTTGATTAAAGCATTCTGAACGATGTCTTTAGCAACTTCTCCATCAAATACAAAATTCCGGGCAAATCCATGTAGCCTGGCAAAATAATGATCGTACAATTCCATGTAAGCACGATTTTCTTTTTGCTGTAAACGATGTATAAAATTCTTTGCCATTTTTTTGAGTATGTTTTCTGTTTGCAAATATATAATCAAAATGGAGCAAAAAACAAATTTTCGTAATAGAATTGAAGAATACCTATGAAAACAGTTTTATTTCCTATATTTACGGTTGAAAAATCAGATTTACAATGGAATCATTGCCTCAAGAGTACGTGTTGTTGAAGAAAATCAATACATATATTGATAAATTGTTAAACGAGTCTGCCGCATCGGAAATCGCTCGATTGAATGATATATATGACTATATTAAAGGTAAAGAGGATTTCGCTAAACATTTTCCGACTCCGGTGGATTTTAGTCGTTTTATGAGAAAAATGCACGATCAGGGTATTTTGAAGCAATTGATTAGAAATTGCACGGTGGATACCACTATTTATCATCATTACCAGTGGCGTTTTTTTCCTAAAGCCAGAGTGATTAAAAAGGAAACCACTTGTGAAGATCGGAATGTGGCGGATTCGCATCCCGGGGCGGGAACATTTTTCAAGAGTGCTAAAAAGTATGAAGCGGCTAATGGAGTACTCGTGCGTTCGACGCAGGAATTGTATATACTGAATCAATTGTTGGCTGTGGATTTTTTTGACGTGTATTATGAGGCGCCTTTGGCTGTCGGAAAACAGAAAAAGTTTCCCGATTTCACGGTACGTAATAAAATCACGGGAACGATATTTCGGTGGGAGCATTTCGGTATCAATGATGAATCGGATTACGGGGAGGCGATGGCAGATAAGCTATCGTGGTATAGGGATATCGGATTTCGGAGTATCGAGGAGGGGGGAAGATTGGTGGTGACGATTTATCAAGACGACGATCAATTGGTGGCAGCTGTCACACGTTTAATCGAGAAGATGAAAGGGAATTGATCTTATTTTTCTCAAAAAATGAAGCGTGGTTGACATTTTGGTTGACAAAAACTATTCAAGTCTCATGAAAACCGTTTAAAAGTAAAAAGCACTTACCTTCGTAAGTGCTTTAAAATGAGAGCGGAAAACGGGACTCAAACCCTAAATATAATATATTAATATAGAGGTGCTTGAATGTAACTCATGGTATACTTACACCTCAGGTTATACCTGTGCTTGGTTAAACAATATTTTTCTTACAAATCATATTCTCTTTATTCTTCCCATCATAATGGAAATGTAGAGGCTGAATAAGTATCATGTTACTGTGCTCATAATTCAATCATTAATTTCTAGTTTATTAAAGTCAATAATCCATTTGTGCTTTTTGAGAAAGTTTGTTCCTAGTACCCCAGAAAACATCTTCTCTTTGGATGTGCAATAGGAGCATAGGCTTTGGTCAATGTAAAATAGTTCAGAATAAGTCTTTCCATTATATTCAAATTTGAGTATAGTAGATTCACATCCCATTATAACCCCATTTTTACATCTAACCTTCTTGATGCCTTCTCTCTTCTGGAACACCTCTCTAAACAAGTACAAAGGGGCTTTTATGGGGTATTCTGGAGTGGGGAAGTTTAAGTTCAACCACTCATGAGATTTAATCTTTTCCTGTGAAGCTGGATATTCCTCATGAAAGAAGTCAACAAAGCAAGGAGCAAGTAGATTGTACTTACAACTAGTATCCACCAAGAAAGTGAAGCCTACACCCTTGACTTGAATTAATATCATAGGTTGATCCTTAAATTTTTCCATTGCTTTTTACTTCAAGTATTTCAATATTTACAACTATTCATTTTGAATCGGAAATGATATACTTTATGTGTCTATATAATTGCTTATAGATAATATATGCTATTAAAGATATTTTTGAGCCTCTACCTTACCATGTTTAACAGCTTTCTTTAAATCTTTTCTTGCTTCTGCTTTTCTTTGTAGTTTTAATTTTGCTAAGCCTCTATAATAATATGAGTTATCATAGGAGGTTTCTCCATCTGTGATAGAAATGGCTCTGTTCATATCTTGAATACACTTTTCATATTCACCCAAATGATAATGTAGTTCACCTCGTGTATCCCATATAAAGGATACAGCACTGCTAAATTCTAGGGCTTTATTCACAAGTGGTAGTGCCTCAGTATATTTTTGAGCCTTGATTAATCCATAAGCTTTATTATTGTATGACATAGCTAAAATAGTTTTGTTGGAGCATCCTCTATTAATGATGGTATTGTAATCGTTTATAGACATTTGTTCATTACCTATCATATCCCAGCATCTTGCTCTATAAAACATGATTATGCCATTATATTGATTATTCAAGTATAAATCATAGTTTACTATTGCATTCGAGTATTCTTTTCTTTGTGTATGCCATTGAGCTGCTGATGCAAAATATTTGTTAGCTTCTATAAAGTTTTTAATGTGATTTAGGCATACTCCTTTTTGATTTAATAATTTTCCCCAATTGAACAAAGTTCCATTAAAACGGGTATTTAACTCTATACATTTGTCATAATAGAATGATACTAATGTGTAATTAGGCTCATTTGTCCCTAATTCTGTTATTGCTTTGATATAATATTTTTCAAAATCTTTTTCAGCTGCTTTATAAGCTTCTGTTGCTATTTGAAGAGGTTTAGCTCTTTCATCAAAAGTTATAGCCCTAAATTTCGACGTAACTTGTGATTTAGTTTCTGTTGTGGCAAATAGTATTATTAAGATAGAGACTATTTTTAATAATGATTGTGAATTTACTTTTATCATATGCTTAATTATATATTTCTAGTTTATTAAAGTCAATAATCCATTTATTGTTAATCAAGAATTGTATTCCAAGTACCCCGTGTATCTGTATTCCAGTTTCATTTTGAACTTCTCTTATAGCCTTATTTGCCTCTAAAACAGAGAAAGTTGATGTGTAATCCCTCCCTTCAAAATTGAATGTGGCTTCAATGATAGGAGTTTCTTTGTAGTGTCCTTCTATTCCCATGATAGCCTGTGTATTATCCAGTATTTTAAATTCATCCCTAAAGTGTTTATGTACAAAATCAAATAAGATATTATGTGTTGAGCCTGTATCAATCAAGAAACAAAGATTCTTTAGTTTACCTGATGTTAGCACTAAGGGTAATCCGGCTTTTTGTAGTCCTAATATTAGTGGAAATTCCATTTTTCATCTATTTATAATTAGTCATTATTTCATCTTGCATCTAAATCACCCTCATAAGCATCTGCTAAGCCATTATCTACACCTTCTTTACTCCAACCATCATAATAAGCTTGCTCATCTCCATAAGGGTCATCCCAATTATCCACATCATTCATCCTCTCTTCTTCATAATCCCAAAAAGAAGTTCTGTGGGAATGTGTTTTTGGAGTAACTTTTTTAGGAATCACCTTAGCAATAGGCAATGTTGTTTTTCCTATGTCTGACTTTTCCATCAGCAAAGGGAATATCTTACCACTACTATTTACAACAATGGCTATTACAGGCTCTTTAGGAACCCCTGTTACTGCTACAAACCCTATATTACACCCATAGGTGAAAAGTACTTGATTTATATTGGAGAATGCTTTAACGTATAATGTTTCACAATTTGTCAATTGTTTGAATGCTTCCACTGAATAGGTATTGATATAGGTTAATCCATCAAGGATGACCTTATTTGCTAATTTATAAAGGTTTAGCTTCTCTTCTTTATCACCTATAAATGCCTTGATAGAAAAAAGATATTCTTCTTTTATTGCCCATATCTTATCATATTTGAATGGAACAACAATATTACCTAATGTATCTATGATTCCCCATTTATTATTTTCTTCTAAATAATGGTATTCTGTTGCACGGGTAAAACCACAAGTAAACTGAGGGTCACACCAAGAATATCTCCCAAATGGTACAACTTGCTTGTTCATATAATTGATGTAAGCATATTGATATTGAGAGTTTCTAACTAATGCCAAACCACAACTGAATGGCTGAATCTCTTTATATTGAGGTGGTATGACAATTTCACCCACTTGGTTCTTTACTCCAAACAAGTCCTCTTCTTGGAAAATGTGCAAATTATTATCCATCTGATACACTTTTTGTAGCCATAGTACAAAAAGAAGGTGTGAGCCAAACCTCAATTGCAAGTCCAAGGTATTACCACACACCTATAATCACACAATATAAGGGAAGCCCACACCATATGGTATGAGTATCCACTACTTACTGTTGTGATTATTAGTCTTCAAGGTGGTAATTTTAGGACTATCACGAGTAAGAAGCAAACACTTCTTTTTCTAGTATGTCTTGATTAAACTTCTATTTCATTAGCAATCATTTAACTGTTACTACCGCAAAGTTATGACTTTTCAGCAATAAACAATCATTTAAAAGCTATTTTAGAAGGTTTTCAATCCATGCTAGTACCACAGGCATGAGCTTGTATCCTTGTTTGTGTTCAATACACTCCAGAAGAGGAAAGAAGTACTTCAATCCTTCATTCTTGATGGCAAATGTACCACATTTCTATCATTTGTCCCTGATTCTCATATCAATTCAATTTGAAAGCCCCAATCTTTACCAGAAAGGGGCTTGAAACAACAATAAAACAATCACACGAGGGATACCCCTCATTCATCCTTGGCTATAACACATATCATTATTATCCAGATAATAACATGAACAATAGCCTCGATAATCATATTCATTAGACCATATTTATCTTGTACAACTTTAAGCCTGTTATCTAAAAGCTACTCCAGAATAGGGTATTGTTGATAAACAGGGGATACATCAACCCTTCTAGACACTATAAACCACCTTCAACGCGTAATCACGTCTTTAATTCCAGTGGCAGGTTGTATTCACTTCTCCTTTATTAAACAATGGAAGTGAATACATGGCTCACTTTAATGATATAATCTATTATTATATACCCAAGTGAGCAATGTCGAATTTTTCCTGTTTAACCTTATACGGTGTAACATCAATTTTTTCGACACTATAAAATTTCCCATCATAATGGATAAAATGTAACTGGTAGCTCCAGAAGTTGAGTTATGGTGAAGAGAATTACTGGATAAACCATGAATACTCGTTTCTTTCATTTAGAGCCTTGTTTAGCCCTTCTGTCAATTGGGTGGCATTAAGAGCCCTATCAATGAAATTATCAATGTAGGATGACTTGTTAGCCCCTGTAAGAAGGTTGTAGACTCTCCACATGCTGATTTCCCTGTTGCCTTCTTGAATGGCAAAGTTTTCATCATTGTAATATGCCTTGGCTACAAGTCCTATCTGGGTATCAGTCATAAGCATTGAAGGCAGCCTCTTCTTCTGCTCACTGGGTAGGAATTGATACATCCTGCTCTTTCCCAAGAACTGTGCAAACTGGCTTTCAGTCATGTAACAATCCTTGTAAGTAGCCATGTTGTGAAGGTGTTGGGCTGCATTATACTCGTGAATTAGCCTTATTGTGGCATTAAACAGGTCTGCAACACTCGTCACCTTCAACTCTGACTTGTACCCGTCGGTTGAAACACACATGTTGCAGCAAACCATGTTCTTGAAGCCAATAAACACCTTGAACTTCTCGATGCCCTTCTTGCTGTAAAGATTTTCATGATTGTAAGTCCTAACCCCTCCAACAGTGAGATTGAGCCTGTTGCCCTCTATATCCTCGTGAATGGAGGGGATTTGAATACAAAACATCATTCTTTCATAGTAGATGGTCTTGTCTTCATCCAGCAAGTCTTTCACTGGCTTGTGAATGGCATCCGGTGTTCTACCTTTAATAACATGGCTAACCCTGATGGAGGGTTCTTCAATCTCTTCCCTTGGAAATGCTTGATTGGCAGCTTCCCAGACAGTTTCAATGAAAGAAGGGTGAGAGATGGTTATTTCATTATCCTTGCTGAATACAGGCACCACGCAATCATTTTTCAGGTGTTGCATGGTGGCTTCTCTAGTGTTTGCCTCGATGAAAGGAAGTTGCCTCTCTATTAATATAGCATCTTCTGGAGCCCCTTTCATTACTCCAGTTTCAGGAGCAACAGGTGGAGAGCCTGCTCCAGCATTGTAGGTAGTGATGATGCTTGGATAAATATTAGTTCTGACGGGCTGTAATAGCATTGTTTCCATATCTTGTAAAATTAGGTTGGTAATTGATACTGGGTTGTTTCATGGCTTCTTGTAGTTGGACTCTCCTCGTGGTGAAGTCACTTGATAATTGAATGTTCCATTCAGGGTAGGCATGGTAAATAGTGGTCAGTTCTTCAATGGTTCTGGCTTGGTTAATCTTGCTTTTAACTATCTCCATGCTTACCCCTTCATTGCACCAGTCTAAAATAGCCTGTCCTGTAGTGGGGGTAATGATAAACTCTGGTTTATTTACAAACAGTGCTGTTCTATCCTTTGATGCAATAACTTGATGCTTCATGTTGATATCAAACACTATGGTAAACTCGTAATCTATCCCATCTCTCATGACAGCCTTTAATCCCACTTTCTCTGGAATCATCTTGCCATTTTTTTCACTAAGTACATAATCCTGCTTACACCTCATTGTGCAAATAACATGGCTTGGGGATTGTAGAATCTTCTGCATGAAGGCATTAATTCTTGGTGTAATCTTCTGCCAGTTAGTGAATGAATTGCCTTGTAGATTAGCATGATACTCCAGAAGGTTATCCCAACACTGGGAGATACTGTCAATGATTATCACCTCCATTTTAGCCTCTTCACATATCTTTATAGCTTCAATATAAGTTTCAGGTGTGAAGTTGTCTTGAAGGGGTAAAACATTGTAGTTACCTAAACTAGCATATAAATCAGCACTTCCATTCTCACTGTCAATGATGGCTATTTTAGTCCAGTCACCACAAAGTCCATAAGCTAACAATAAGGCTGAATAGGTCTTTCCTGAGCCTGCACAGCCTTGAAGGGCAAGCTTTATCTTGGCTTGCTTCTTTGATGATACTCTTAAATTTAACATGAATATATTCTATTAATGATTAACTACTTAGAAAAATGAAAAAGGCAGTCAGACTATTAATCCAACTGCCCTTCTGGAGTGTATTCATTAGCTATTACAAGGTAGCCAATGTAGTAGCCCCTCCTTCTCCTTTCTGGTGCAACAAGAAGAACATCTCTCCAGTTGTAGCGGAGCATACTTCAGAAATTACTGGTACTGTTAGTTCTCCTGTTTCTACCTTCCTTGAACAAGCACCAGTTTCAAAGCCATAGACAAAGAAACATTTGCCAGTGTGTTCATTCCTTTTCACTTCAATCTTTTCTACATTGTGGTGTGCTTTAAACTCTGCTACACTCATTGTTTTCACGAACTTTAAATCTCTTTCCATGATTGTGAATTTATTATTGTTGTAGGGGGGGGCTATCCCCACCTGAGTGATGGGGAGGGTGATTGGGATGGAGTATATCACGTTTATAGTAACATGAAAACTTGGATAAATGCTAAATTTTTTTTTAATAATTGAGTTCAAGGCAGTAAATATAGCTATATATTACCAGTGTGATAAATAAAATATCCCCTGAATTAGTGATAAAAACAGGGGATATGAGGTAATAGAGGCTATTTAATAATGATTCTCTCGTGTTTATAATCAATTATCCAATTATACTTATCAAAAAAGTCTGTTCCTAGTAGACCTGCAATATCAGGTGCAAGATTGGAAGTTATTGTTTTCATTTCATAACAAAAGACCTCAAAATCTTGTTGGGCAATAGTAATATTGATGCTTCTTAGTATTAATTCGTATCTATCTCCAACAACTCCAAAAGCTTCAGTTTTTCTCCTGCATTTCTTATAAGATACTCCTTTTAGAGCCTCTCCTGTTATTGAAGTGCGAGAACAACCTGTATCAATTATAAAACATAATGTTTTCCCCGAGCAACTACAATCTATCGTGATGTAACCCTTATCTTTATAATCAGTATTAAAAGGGATGTAAACTTGATGAAGTTCTCTCTTTACAAACTTTGTAATAATAAGCCCTTCTACAATTACAATTAAAACAAGTAAAATAATAATCCAAATCATAGTATATTCAATTTAGTATTTCAACTTTAAGCTTAGGTAACAAACCAGTACTTTCAGTAAGAACTTGTTCCATTATCTTGTTTACAAATTCAGTATTATTAACAGTAGTACAGATTGAATCATGAATAGTGAATACAGGTACTTGATGATACCCTTCTTCCCATATTCTCTTGCAGCACCTGTGCAATATAATTTCACTTTCAATGGATTGTAATAAGCAAGCCAAATCTTCTTTGTGATTCGATTTAGTTAGCCTGATAAGTTCATATATACTAGGAAAATGCTGATTGAAAACTCTCTTCAACTTGGCATCTACTTGATGAAAGTACCTGTTGCTTGAGAAGAAAACTACTAGTATCATTGTTTTAACAGTATCTCTATCAACTAGGTTGCTTGTGCTCCTTGAGTTTATTATATTTACCATGTAGTCATATATTTCTCCTTCTGATGCTTTGGTGATATACTCCTGTACCTGTTCAAGGTTTAATGAGTGCAAATAGTTTACAATATTAGCTATTTGCTCTTCTGAGAACCTTTCTTGGATATTAGGGGGGAGTATCCCAATGTTTAAGTTTAAACTAGAGTTCTTATCCCAAAATAAAGGGTTTAGGAGTAAGCATAGTAGATATGGTTGACTGTTGGCTATATCAATATTGACTAAAGGAGTCCCATTATACGAGAGAAACTTCCTGTAATCCTTTTGCATATTAGTAATGGCAGAATGAAGCCTGTGGACATTAGAATCTATCTTGACATTATATTCTCCTAGGGCAATAGATGATATGTTATGCATTATAGCATTATATTGGCTTCTTGGATACTTTCTGCAAGTATAGTTTCCATGACTTTTGTCCCTGTTTATATCCCATGAGGAGACTCCAGACATGAATTTTTTTTGCATGATAATATAAGCATGTTCGGATGCTTTGGGTTCATCAATACGTAATAGCTTTTGTTCATACCAGTAAGATAGATAAGGAAAGTTTAGTAAAGGGTTGGGTATATATTGTTTAGTTGCTTCATCATATATCTCTGATGGGATAGCTTCTATTTGTTCACCTTGTTGAACTGTAGAATAGGTGTATTTTATTAAACGAGTTTCTTTATATTGAGGTGCAAACTTGAAGCCTCTGGAGATTTTGCCGGGGATATAATGTCCATCACAAGTAAATACTTCAGTTCTGACCAAATAGTCAAGATAAGAGAGGTAATCTTTAAAAAACTTTCTAAGTAGTGGGGTATTGATGTGAACAAATCCATTCTCATCTATTGAATCTTTATTCTTTGCAGGAATAGAGCTGATTAAGCCAATAAGATAAATTAATCTCTCTTTATCAAAGTATGAACCAAGTGTTCTATTCCTGTTTATAGTTTTGATATGAACACCATCTGTGCAAGCAAAGTAGTAATTGGTGATGGGATAGGCTTGCAGATGGTCATCAATATTCAAGTTCTCGGGAATCATGGCAGTAAAACCAGCATATTTTAAAGGGATAGGTAAAGCACTAACTATAAGCTTCCGAAACCCTTGAGATGAAATCTCTTGAAGGATAAATCTCTTGGAATCTTCCCAAACTTTATCAACAATTAATCTTTGAATATCTTTATTTTTATCCATTATGATAGGAAATTTATTTCGGTTATAAATTTATAAAAGAATCCCTATAGTCCAATCAACTACAAGGATTCTTTTTTAACCTCACTTCTGGAGCCTATAATGGTTCCTTGTGCTCTTGTTTGCTCTCTAGTTGCTTGGATAGCTGGAGCATATGGTTGCTGACATTTTTGTTTATCACTTGGGCATAAGATTTTTGAGTGATACTGATATTAGCGTGTCCCAACAATTTACTCACTATTTCGATAGGAACATTGTTATAGAGGAGGATTGTTGAAGCAAAGGTTTTTCTAGCCGTGTGATGCGTGAGTTTTTTCTTTATTCCCACTATCTCGGCTATTTCCTTCAAGTAGCTGTTCATCTTTTGGTTGCTGATAGTTGGTAATATGTACCCTTGCTCTCCCGCTTGATGATACTTTTGGATGATTTTTAATGCTTGTGGTAACAGGGGAATGTTAATCTCCCCTTGTGTTTTCAGTCTTATCATCTTTATCCATAGTTGATTATCAAAACCTTTTATGATATGTTCCTCTTTTAGCTCGAAAGCTTCATTGTAAGCCAGTCCAGTATACACGGAGAACATGTAATAATCCCTAACCCTTTCTAATCTCTCTTGAGCAAATTGGAAGTTTTCCAACTTCTTGACCTCTTCTTCAATCAGGAATACAAGTCGTTTTACCTCTTTTAGAGGCTTGTAGCCCTTGAAGGGATGTTCCGGGATGTATTTATATTTTACTGCCAGTAAAACAATCTGGTTGACTCTCTGGATGATTTTATTAATGGTGATTGGCTTGTGTTTCTTTTGAATTAAAAGATACTCTTGGAAGTCTTGAATAAACTTGAAGTCTAACTTCCTGAAAGATACATCATTGAGTTTATAATTATCATGGAGGTAATCTTCCACATGCTTGTAGACCTCCTTGAACTTTCTAAATGTCCTCGTGGTGTATTCACTTCCAACAAGTTCCTCCATTTTGGAGAGTCTTTCTTTGAATAGTTTTAATAAAGTGGGGGAGTTATCCTCGTACTCACCCTTGAATATCAGGTATATGTCTTCTATTGAATACGAGTTAGTTTTTTCAATCATTAACTTGGTTTCAGCTTCTGCCAGTTTGTTCCTAATCTGGTTTAGATGGAGGTTAATAGCTTCATTGTTAATTGATTTCCCTTTAGCTTTTTGTTTCATTTTATCCCATTCTCTAGTTGGAATGGCTATCCCTGTTGAGAATTGTTTCCTGAGGTCATCCATTACTATTCTACAATAGATTGTGGAGGCACCTTTGGCAGTCTGTTTTGAGGTCAATAAG
Source organism: uncultured Butyricimonas sp. (assembly GCF_959596855.1). NCBI lineage: Bacteria > Pseudomonadati > Bacteroidota > Bacteroidia > Bacteroidales > Odoribacteraceae > Butyricimonas > uncultured Butyricimonas sp. The sequence continues at coordinate 28,360 of NZ_CAUFYA010000031.1, read as the reverse complement.
TAGAATGAAATTTTGATTTTAGGTATCATTTTTATGTGCTTTAATGCACAGGTATATAGTGAGTTATATTGATTCTAGGTGTAAGTGAATTTTGATGCATCAACTTACACCTGAATTTATACCTGAACCCTCTCCATTTTGGCTCTTTTACCCTCTTGTTCATTAATGATAATCCTTACCAGTGATGTGTAGTTTTGTTGATAATTGATTGATAATTAATGTATTGTTGGTTTTGTGGAGCTAAACAAAAAAGCACTTACTTTTGTAAGTGCTTTAAAATGAGAGCGGAAAACGGGACTCAAACCCGCGACCCCCAGCTTGGAAGGCTAGTGCTCTATCGACTGAGCTATTTCCGCGAATGTGGGGAGAGCAGGATTCGAACCTACGAAGACGATGTCAGCTGAGTTACAGTCAGCCCCAGTTGGCCACTTTGGTATCTCCCCTTTGTTCAAAGAACGGTTGCTTTTGTTAAGCGGGTACAAAGATAGAGAGTTTTATTGAAAGTCCAAATATTGGGAGAGAAAATTTTGAAAAAAGATATTTTCGTCGTAAAAAAAGTACGGGGAAGTTCAGAACGAAACTTCCCCGTTACATCTTACCGTCACGAAGAGACCTATTTACGAGGACGATAAGTAATGTCAATTGTTTTTTCTTTTTGATCAAACGCTTTGTAGTGTATTCGGAGTTCGACAGAGTCCGTTACCTCGCTAAAGGTTTCCTTTAGCGGGAAACTCACGTAACCGTTTCTACTGGTGTTTTCCGGATCGTTGTAAGCGTTATGGCGGAATTCCAGTAATACCTTTCCGTCGGCAGTTTTTTCTTCATGCTTGGTGAGGTTTACCATGTGGGTAATGCTTCCGCCACCGCCGTAGAAAAAACGGAAAGTGATGAAGTCATTGGCGATCCAGTACTCGGGTAGTTCTATCGGATCCATTCCTAAACTGTCGCTGATGGCTTCTTTGTACGGTACGATCGGTTTCGTCAGTAATTCCTGCAAACCGTTTACTTTCACGTAATGATCCACGTCTGAGCCCGGGTTGGCATCCTGCAGGATCGTGAAGTCCGCGAATACTCGTGCGTTGTTTTCCAGTGAACGGGCGGGTACGTTCGAAACGGAGGGAAATAGCACGGGACCTTTATCCAAAAGGATTTGGTATTCGTTATCTCCGGTTTTCTCGATCGTGCCAAACTCTAGCCAAAATTTATCCAAGCTATACCCGTCATCGTTACAAGAGGAAAACGTGAGTGTAGTTATGATCAAAAAAATAATTAGCGTGAATGTGTTCTTGCTTTTCATTTTTTCCCTTTCTTGTTACTTGTTGTTATCACATCTGCCATTAAGCATCTATGCATTAGATGGATGATTAACAAAATGGTTGCGTTGAATAGTATTAAAATAAGTTTATAAAGTTCATAAGGTCCATAAAGTTCATAAGGTCGAAAGTCTGTGGACCCCTGCGGGGCGCTATACCAACGACAGCACAAGCTGCCGTTTTGATTTTGTCCGAAGGACACCCATGACTTTATGGACTTTCGACTTTACGGACTTTATAAATCTTATAAACCCTTACGCATTCTCGATCTTCCTTAGCGAGAACAAAAATTCCAATCCCCCGTCTTTCCTGTTTTTAGCTGATATTTCTCCTTTATGGAAAAGGACGGCGTTCTTTACGATAGAGAGTCCCAAGCCGGAGCCTCCGGATTGACGGCTGCGTCCCTCGCATACCCGGTAGAAACGTTCGAAGATACGGTTCAGATGGTTTTCATCGATGCCTCGCCCCGTGTCGTAATAGGAGAAATAATAGAATTCGTTGTCTTCCGTGTAATTGTTGATCCCGATAGAGATGTTTTCCCCGGCATAGTTGATCGTGTTTTCGATGAGATTACGGAATATGGCATACACGAGAGTCTTGTTTCCCTCGATAGAGATTGTCGGATCGACGCTATTTTTGACGGTGATGCCATGAGATACGATCGGCTCATGTAAATCCGTGATGGCTTCCTGTAGAGTGGCGTGGATATTGACTTGCTCTTTTTCAAACATTTCCGCAGCTTCTTCTGTTTTCGTGATTAAGGCAATATCCCGGATCAGATCGGATAATCTCACGACTTGCGAATAGGTGCGTTCAAGGAAAAAACTTTGTTTGTCGGGAGCGATATTCTGTTGTTCCAACAAGGTTTCGATGTAGCCGCGGATACTACTCACGGGGGTTTTCAGTTCATGGGCGATATTGTTGGTCATCTCTTGTTTCAACAAACGGTTTTTCTCGTTGTCAGAGATGTTGTTTAGCGTGATTTCAAAACTGTTATCCGTGAATATTAGTAGTTGAATGGCGAAGTGCTTGCCGGATTTGCTGATTTTATTCTGGTAAACGGGGATGTTCGCGGTGTTGGGGTTGACCGGGGTGTTGCGTTTCAGGAAGTCTGCCACTTCTTTGAAATCCGGTTGGTCGAGGAGTCCTTCCACCTTAAAGGTCGGTTCATCCAAAATCGTGTTCAGGTATTGGATAAAATGCGTGTTGGCGTATATCTTTTCTTGGTTGGCAGAGAAAATGGCGATACCCTCGTCGGAATAATGGAAATGGCGGAGTAATTTTTCTTGTTCCACGTTGATTTGCTTGTTGCTTTCTTCCAGTAGACGGTAGCTGTGGATGATTTTCTCTCCTATTTCTCCTAATTCCGTGTGCGGGAAACGAATATTTTTGTAGTCGATATTATGATTCTCCGCGGAGATAATGAAGTCTTTCAAGCCGGAGATAGCTTTCCCGAACCGATCGGATATGTAAATCAACGAGATTAGCGTGATGAAGAACAACAACGTGATGAAATAGAGGAATATATTGTCCGTTTTCAAGAAATTCTGTACCTCGATGTCGTAGGGGAGTGCAACCCGGATGTAGTAATTGATATAGTCTTTGGCGTAGTAATAATATTCTATTCCCGTGCTTCGCGAAAGACGTATGGCTGTACCCGTTTTTTGAATGGACGCGGATTGTATTTCGGGGCGTTGTAGATGGTTTTCTATCTCTTTTCCCGTGTCGAGATTGTTGTCATACAGGACTTTCCCGTCATGGCTGACTATCGTCAGGCGTAAGTTGGAAGGCATGAGCGTTAATACGCTGTTTAACGAGTCAACCCGATGTTTTTCAAGTAAATGATGTTGATGGATAAAACGAGCTATGATGTCTGAATAGTCATCCAGCGTGGTGCGTAGGGTTTCGGTCTTGTATTCCTTTTCCCGGTTCTGTTGGAAAAAGGTAATCACGATGGTGAATGCCGCGAATACAATGAAGAAGTAGATGAATAACTTCTGTTTATAGGATAATTTCATGGGAATAATTTTTTAAAGTTCTATACAATAGCCATACCCAGAGCGATTGATGATATGTTTTCCTTGGTCTCCGAGTTTTTTTCTCAGCCGGGTGATATGGACGTCTACCGTGCGTTCCAGCACGTAGCTGTCATCGTTCCATACTTTATTGAGAATATCTTCGCGGGAAAATATTCTTCCGGGGGCTTGTGCCAACATGTTTAATATCTCGAATTCTTTTTTAGTGATCGGGATAATACGGTCATTAACGGACACGCATTTCATACTTTGGTCGATATGCATCTCGCCGACGTCGATGATGGTTTTCTTACTCTCCGGGGAACCTGTTCGTTTCAGTACCGCTTTCACTCTTGCCGATACTTCTTTTATCGAGAAAGGCTTGGAAATATAATCGTCCCCGCCGATGCTGAAACCGGTGAGCATATCGTTTTCCGTGTCTTTGGCGGTAAGGAATATAACCGGGGTGGCATTGTGCAGGTCTTTGCGCATTTTCTCTGCCATTTTGAAACCGGACATTCCGTCCATCATGACATCCAGTAATATCAGGTCATATTCCTCGGGGAGCATCTTTAATGCCTGTTCCGCGGAAGGAGCCGTGGCGACGAAGTAACCCTCGCTCTCGAGATTGAATTGCAGGATTTCTCTTAAATCAGCCTCGTCGTCAACCACTAAAATGCGTTTTTTGTCCATCGTTTCAATTTTAATTGTTATGAATATGTTTTGCGTTCTTGCCTTCCATGAGATAGATAGCCGCTTCTGCTATATTCGTGGCATTATCGCCGATTCGTTCGATGTTGTATGACATGTTGCTCAGTGACAAGGCATCTAATAAATCTTGATCTTTGACGGTTCTACCCACGAAATGAAGAGGTATCTCGTGAACGATTTCTTTGTGGTTTTTGTCCACGATATCATCCGTGCGGATAATCTCTTTCGCCAAGTTTTCGTCTTCACACGTGAAAGCAAAGATAGCATTTTGTGTCATTTTTTTCACTATTTCCAGTTGCTTGCGAATGATTTCACGGAAGAGGGTATATAATTCCCCTTGGAGCTCGACTTCACGCAGGAAGTCCGCGATGTTTAAAAGCAAGTCCCCTATTCTTTCCAGATAGGCCGTCATGTCGTGATAAGACATGATTTTACGGCAATCGCTCGCTCTGGGGCAATAGAGTACGATGGAGTTGATCACTTCGTCCCGTATTTTTACTTCCAGTCCGTCGATGATTACTTCGTTGTGTTCTATTTTATCGTGTAATTCTGCGTCTTTATTACTTTCCGTGAGTGTGAACACGATATCCATTTGCTGGATAACGACGGTAGACAGTACTTCAAAATCTTCTTTTATTTTCTCGAGGTATTTTTCTCTTATTGTAGTCATAATATGAAATTTGATGATTTAAGATTGATGATTAGGGATTTACGATTTATGATTGTAGATTTATGATTTATTGTTTGAAATTTGAAATCATAAATCTGAAATCATAAATCGTAAGTTGTTATCCAAATTGTCCCGTCAAGTATTCTTCCGTGCGTTTGTCACTCGGGTTGGTGAACATCTTCCGGGTTTCATCATATTCAACGAGGTTTCCGAGGTACATGAACATGGAGTAATCCGAGATACGTGCGGCTTGTGACATATTGTGCGTGACAATCAAGATCGTGAACTCTTTTTTTAAATCGAGTAACAGTTCTTCTATACGGTTCGTGGCAATCGGGTCAAGGGCGGAGGTCGGTTCGTCCATCAGTAGTACTTGCGGTTTTAGCGAGAGAGCCCGCGCGATGCAAAGGCGTTGTTGCTGTCCCCCGGAGAGGAAAGTTCCTTTTTTGTGCAGGGCGTCTTTCACTTCATTCCACAGACCCACGTTCTGGAGGCTTTGTTCCACGAGTTCGTCTTTCTCCTGTTTGGAGAGGGAGATGCCGTTCAGTTTATATCCGGCAATGACGTTGTCGTAGATGCTCATGGTCGGGAACGGGTTCGGGCGTTGAAATACCATACCTGCCATGCGGCGTACCTCCATGGGATTGGTTTTCAATATATTCTTCCCGTTCAATATAATTTCTCCGGTGGTTTTTATATCCGGGTATAACTCGTGCATCCGGTTGATTGCCCGTAATAAAGTACTTTTCCCGCATCCCGAGGGTCCCATGATTGCCGTAATCTTTTTCTCGGCGATGTCTGCGCTCACTGACTCCACGGCATTTTTCCCGGGTGTATATGAAATAGATACGTTTTTCAGTTGTAGTATAGGATCTTTGATTTCCATGTTGGTTATGATTTTTGATTTTTGATTTACGATTGATGAATCTGAAATCGTAAATCAAAAATCGTAAATTATTGGATTCTCCATTTTTTAGCGATCTGTTTTGCTGTGATATTAAGTGTCAGAATCAAGAGCAGCAGGAATAATGATGAACTCCAGATCATGTCTATCAAGTTGGGATCGTTGTAGAATTCCCAAATTAATAGAGGTACCGCACTGGTAGGTTTCACGATATCCCAGTTGATTGTGGTACTTCCCAGAGCCGTGAGCATGAGTGGTGCTGTCTCTCCCATAACGCGGGAAATCGCTAAAAGGATTCCCGTGAACAGTCCCCCGAAGGCTGCCGGCAGTAATACTTTGAGTACGACACTCGTGTACGAGGCGCCGAGGGCGAGCCCGGCTTCTTTCAGGCTGCCTGGTAACATTTTTAATGTTTCTTCCGTTGAGCGGACGATCAAGGGGAGCATCATGATACTCAAGGCAACGCTTCCCGCCAAAGCGGAATAGCTACCGATTGGTTTGACGATCCATGCATAGGCGATAATGCCAATCACGATAGACGGACTACCTTGTATCAAATCCGTTAGAAAACGGGTGATATTGGAAAACTTGGTTTTCGGGTGTTCCGACAGATGAATACCTACCATGATCCCGATCGGGATAGCGATAACGGCGGCCAACACGACCATAAGTAATGTACCCGTGATTCCGTTAGCGATACCGCCGGGAATGATGTCACCCGTGTTGCGTGCTAACATGGCATCCAAGGTGCTGGGTGCGCTTTCCGTGAAAAAGTTCCAGTTGATTTGCTTGTAGCCTTTTCTGATGAGTTCCCATATAATAGCGAATAGGGGGACTACTGTCAGTGAGGCAAAAAGGCACGTGATGCAGAAGAATGCCTTGCTTTTTATCGTTCTATATTTTAGACTACTCATTTCTCTATCAGTTAAGTTTCTTTATAATGAGTTTCGCTATCAGGTTGATGATAGCCGTGATCAAGAACAAAAGCAGCCCGATAGCGATGAGCGAACTTAATTTCAGACCGTCCGCCTCGCCGAACTGGTTGGCTATGATACTTGCCATCGTGTTACCCGTGTCTGCAAATGAGGTCGATAGATTGTTCGTGTTACCGATTAGCATGGTCACCGCCATGGTTTCACCTAAAGCCCTTCCCAAGGCAAGGATGTAGCTGGCAAATACGCCGGAGCCCGCTGCCGGGAAAGTGACGCTTCTGACGACCTCGTAACGGGTGGCTCCAAGGCTATATGCGGCTTCTTTCAGTTCGTTGGGAACCATGGATATGAATTCGCTACTGAGAGAGGATGCATAGGGAATGATCATGATTGCCAGAATGATAGAGGAGGTTAATATCCCGAATCCTTGCGCGTTCACGCCCATTTCTATAATGAGCGGGCGGAAGGTATAAAATCCCCATAAACCGTAGACGATAGAAGGGATTCCCGCCAATAAATCAATGATAGAACTGATAAAAGTGGCTATTCTTTTGCCTTTGAAAAATTCTCCGGTAAAAAGAGCGACGGGTAGGGAGAACGGGATGCAAAATATTAATGCCAGAAAAGAGGTTAATAATGTTCCGACGATAAACGAGAGAGCCCCGTATGTTTCTCTGTCCGGGTGGGGATCCCATTCTGTTGAACCGATGAACTGGAAGAATCCGTACTGACCGAATGCGGAGAGAGAACCACTCACCAGAGAGTAAATCATTCCGGCACTGATCAAAAGTATCAAGATGCAACAAATGGAAAGTAACCGTTTAAAAATAATATCACGCATTAAATAATAATTTAAGTTACAAGTTGCAGGTTACAAGTTTCAAGTCGGGTGCCGTGGAGAACCTGCAACTTGCAGAGCCGTAGGCTCAACTTGTAACCTGTAACTTTATTATTTAAGGACTTGTTTGCCCTCGAAACTTATAGAGTTTAATAGTGCTTTGGCGTTGTCCACCGCGGATTTTGGGAGTGGGGAGTAGTGTACTTTTGTTGTTAAAGCTTGTGCCTCGGGGCTTAACATCCAGTCCAGTAATTTAGCAGTGGCTTGAGCCTGTGCCAAAGTTCTGTTGGCGTATGCCTGTTCTTTGTAAAGGATAATCCACGTGAAACAGCTGATGGGATACGCGTCCGGTGCGTCCGAATTGGTGATCATGGTACGGGTATCTGCCGGGATATCCCCTTTTGCCGCGGCAGAGATACTTTCGGTATTCGGGGTGATGAAGTTCCCGGAACTGTTTTTCATTTGTGCCATCGGGATATTCAACGAGAACGCGTATTCAGAGCCGATGTACCCGATTGCTCCCGGTGTTTGACTGATCGTTCCGGCTACGCCCGGGTTTCCTTTGGCTGCCAGTCCTACCGGCCATTTCAATGACTTTCCGGTACCCACGTTCTCTTTCCAGTTTGCGCTTACCTTGGTAAGATAGTCGCTGAACACGAAGGTCGTACCACTACCGTCCGAGCGGTATACCGGGGTAAGTTCTTTGTCCGGGAGGGTAATGCCGGGGTTCAATTCTTTGATTTTGGCATCGTTCCATTTGGTGATTTTACCCAGATAAATATCGGCAACCACCTCTCCGGATAACTTCAAATTTTTCACTTCCGGCAAGTTGTATGCCAGTACCACGGCACCCATGCAAGTGGGGATGTGTATCGCGGTATAAGGCATTTCTTGCATTTCGGAGTCGGAAAGATAGGCGTCCGAGCCCCCGAAGTCAACAATTTTATCTTTCAAGCTTCTGATTCCGCCGCCACTACCGATTCCCCCGTAGGTTACCGTGTTGCCGGTCTTCTCTTGGTAGGTTTTGAAGGCCAGATTGTAGAATGGCAGAGGAAATGTAGCTCCGGCGGCAGCGATATTCATTTTCTTGTCTTCGGAACCCTTGTTTTTCTTTGAGTTGCCGCAAGATGCAATCGCGATAGCTAGAAGAATAATAAATAAGTTTTTCATTTTTGATTGTATTAATTTCAACATCTATTGATTCATTTTTTACAATGCAAGTTTAGATGAATCTTGTTACATGAATGTTGCACGAATGTTACATTAATGTTACAACTTGAATTCGATGTTCAAATAAGCGAAAGAACTTGATTTTCCGTCTCTTGGATTCCATGTCGAGAAATTTGGGGCTATCTTCAACTGTTTGATCGGGGAGTATTGGATACCGATTAAGACCCGTTGCCCGTCTGCGCTGCTCCAATCGTCTTTGGAAGCCAAGTTGTCATATCTCCCGAAAGCGTCGAATTTTTCGGCTAATTTCACCGTGGAGTAAACGGAGAAACCGTTTTGGTCTTTATCTTCTTTGGATTTGGTGTTGAACATTTGGTTGTATTCACCGCCAAGAGAGAAAAGTTTGTGTTTATATCCGGCGAAGAAAGCCAAGTTCTGTTGATCTTTCAATCCGTCTGCATCACTGCTTTTGCTGGCGAGGTCATAGTAGGCACGGATAGTCAGACCTTTTACCGGGAATAAAGTGGCTCCGACGGCATATCGGTATTTGTTGTCTCCGTTCAATTTTTTGTACCCTTCGCCGTTGCTGATCGTGATATCGGCAGAGAGCCATTTGGTAAATTTGTATCTGCCCAAAATACCCATGTCTGCGCTGGAACCGAACTTGTACTCGTCTTGGAATGATTTCATGATGTAACGGTATCCCCAGAACTTTTCTTGCACGTTGAATTGTTCCAAACCGATCAACCCGAAATCCAAGGTAAAATCTCCTGTCTTCCAGCTTAACATGGCGTTTTTGATATAAGCCACTCTTTCAAGGTCTGCGCCGTCTACTTTCGTGGAGCCCATGTCGAATACTACCTTCCCGCTAAGTTTCTCGGTTAGTGAAAATTGATAACCCAAGTAAGCGCGATCCAACGCGAATCCGGACTCTTTGTTCGCGTCCCCCAATCCGGCATGATAGTTAGCGAAAACGGTAACGATAGGTTTCCCGGTAATCTGGAATTTCTTTTTTTCTTCTTGTCCGAAACTGCTCATGCAGGCGATAATCAAAACCACACTCATTAAAATCTTTTTCATTTGTCTAAATTTTAGTCGTTAAATAAATAATTGAAAACCTCTTGTTTTCGACGGCTAAAGTAGATTGAAAAGATTTCTAAAAAGATACATTTTAATTACAACAATGTTACATTTTCTATTTCCTGAAAATAGAAAAATTTACGCTGCCGTATTGACGGTGTTCGGAGAAGAAGGGGGCAGATGAGAAGTCTACCGTGCCGGGATGTTCAATAATAGCCAACCCGTCCGGGGCTAATAATTCATTGTCAAATATAGCGGCCGGGATATCCATAATCTTTTCCAGATCGTATGGAGGGTCGGCGAAGATGATATCAAAGGACTGGCCTTTCAGTTTTTTGCAAGCGATAAACACGTCGGTTTTGAATACGTTGATATTCTTGAAACCGAGTTGGACTATCGTCTTTTTTATAAAAGAGTAATGATTGTAGTTCAATTCCACGGATACGATTCGTTCTGCACCGCGTGAGGCAAATTCGTAGCTGATACTTCCCGTGCCGGAAAATAAGTCCAACACGACGGCTCCCTCTATATCGATGTAGTTGTTGAGCACGTTAAACAAGTTTTCTTTAGCAAAGTCCGTTGTCGGGCGAGCCCTGAAATTTTTGTCCGGGAATATGACTTTCCCCTTGTGTGTGCCGCTTATAATCCGCATCGATGAAGATTTAACAAGTGAATGAAATAGGATGAATTGATCTCCTTGCCGGGCAAGATACCGTTTAATATAGGTTCTTTCGCGAAATAAGGAGTGGGTAAATAGGTCGAGAGCAATTCTTTCAGTTTCTCGTCATTTGTTGCTGCACCGAACACCGAAACGTGTAGTTTCTCTTTTTGAATGTCACATTCTTTGATGCAATTCAACAGGAAATAAACGATGTCGGTTGCCGTCCTGTGATTAAACGAGTTGAATAATTGCACCCTTGTATCTTTTATAAATAGGATATCGAAAAAATCAGCCTGTATGTTCAGGAATATTTGTTCCGAACCATGCAATGCTTTTGTTAACGCTCCTTGTATAAAGGGGTATGCCTCGTTCACGATTTGGAGCACCGGGAAATGTTCCCGAACGAAATTGTTGAGAGTGGTATTGATCGTTTCCACGAGGTAGGCATCTATTTTCTCGATATGATGATACAAAAGCGTATCATCGGGGGTAATCTCTTGATTCACGGAATAGAGGGTTGCCACGTTCGCCTTGTTAAAGAGAGCCCCGGGGATAATGGTTCTCTCGCTGAAACAGGGCATAAGATATACCTTTTTGAATCGCAGGTTCAGAATCACGTCGTTCACGAGATAATTCTTCAACCGGGCAATCACGGCTTCACGAGAGTCCGCGGCATAAGGTTCGTGAACAAATACCATTAATTTGTCACGGGCGTCATGCACGCAAAACGAAAATCCATCCGTTGCATAACGGATGGATAATATCGATTGTGTAGATAATTCGTAAGTGAAATCCGAGTCAACAAAATAAATACTCTGCATGTATTCCTCGTTTACGAACCGGAATGTTACTCCCAGTTACCCACGTTATTGTTTGCCTCTGCCACGCTACCCACTTTCAGACCGGGGTATTTTTGTAATCTTTTTCTTTCACCGTTGTATTCGAGAATGGCATCTTCGTATTCTTCAAATAAATCTTCGAAGATAATCATGTTGTTTACACGAGCCTCGAACACGGGAACCTCGATACCTGATTCCGTCCAGATCATGTTTGTTCCCATCTTGAATTCATGTTTCCGTTTGGTGAACGGTACATAACGAAGATCGTCGATCGGGTAGTTTTTCCCGAAAAGTTGCTCAAGTGCGGATATACGCATCGTGTCACGGATGATAAGACCTTTCTTCAATGCCTCTTGTTCCGTCATACCTTGATCCAGTTGGTCATCGGTAAGCTCTCCGATAGAACGCACTGTTTTCAACGAATCGTATTTCACGAAATGAATCAAAGTATCGAAACTACTAGTGTATACCCCGTGGATACTCTTGTAAGCATCTTGTGCAGTTCTGATATCCTTTAACCTTTGGATAATTCTATCGTATCTTTGGTTTCTCAATTTTTCAAATTGAATAGGGTTCTGCACGCTTGCATAACACAAATAACCCAGGTAGATAGCCGCAAGTGCTAAAACGATTTGGATAATGATCTTAACTGGTTTCATTTTTTCTGTCTGTATATTTGTTATATATTAAACAAGTTAGTTCTACTGTTTTCAAGCTGTTTTTTTCATATCTTTACACGGTGTTTATTCAACACCTCGCACGAATCCACGTTGGATTACAGTGTCGGCAAATATAAGAAAAAAAAAGTTTATACCACAGTTTTGGCTATTTATTTTAATCATGATACATGAACATTTTGAACGTATTGTAAAAGAGAAGTTTGGGTTTGATTTCTCTCCCTCTCAACAGGAGGCGATGAGATGTTTCACGACTTTTTTCTTTGACCGAAACCCCGAAAGTTTGTTCTTGTTGAAAGGATTCGCGGGAACGGGAAAGACCTCTCTGGTGGCGGCAATCGTCAATACATTGCTGCAATTCGAGTATCATGTTGTGCTGTTAGCCCCGACGGGACGTGCGGCAAAAGTGTTTTCCGGTTATTCGGGGCAATCGGCGTACACGATACACAAGAAGATTTATCGCCAGAAAAATGCACAGGAAGGAATTGGCGTCTTTAACTTGGGATTTAACGCGGGAGCCAACGTGTTGTTTTTCGTGGATGAGGCATCCATGATTTCGATGAGTTCTCAGGATTCTAATTTCGGAACGGGTTCTCTATTGGATGATTTGTTTGAATTCGTGTATAACGGGCGCAACAATCGTTTGGTGCTGATCGGGGATACGGCACAGCTTCCCCCGGTTGGAGTGGATGTCAGTCCGGCATTGGATGCCGAATTTCTGCAAGTGAGTTACGGTATGGAGGTTTACGAGGCAAGCCTCACGGATATTATGCGTCAATCCGAACAATCCGGTATCTTGTATAATGCGACTCTCGTGCGGGAGATGATCGGGGCGGCTCCTTATGCCAAATTGTTGTTGAAAGTTGCACCCTTCCCGGATATAGTACGTGTCGGGGGAGGAGAACTGTTGGATGAATTGGATCTTTGTTACGGTAGGTTCGGCATGGACGAAACGATGGTTATCTGCCGTTCCAACAAGCGGGCGAACCGTTTTAACGAGGGTATCCGTGCCCGTGTGCTTTACCGGGAAGAAGCATTTGGCGGTGGAGATAAGATCATGGTTGTAAAGAATAATTATTTCTGGGGTGCCGAATATGATAAGATTGATTTTATCGCCAACGGCGATATTGCCACCGTAGAGAAAGTGGGAAAATACAAGGATTTGTACGGCTTTCATTTCGTTCATGCCCGCCTCAGTATTTACGGGTACGAGGAAGAGATTTCGGCTTGGGTGATGCTCGATACTTTGACCTCGGAACAACCCGCGTTGAGTTATGACGAGTATCGAAAGTTGTTTGCGGCAGTGGAAGAGGATTACATGGATATCCCTTCCAAACAAAAGCGGTACAAAAAAATACAAGAGGACGAGTATTTCAACGCCCTACAAATCAAATTCGCTTACGCTGTGACTTGCCATAAGGCACAAGGCGGGCAATGGGATGCCGTTTTTATCGATCCGGGATGGATGGGGGACGAGATGATGGACGACGAGTATTGGCGTTGGCTTTACACGGCATTTACACGTGCCCGCAAGAAATTGTACCTGATTAATTTCAAAGATGAGCTGTTTGGGGATTCGGGGAATTTATAAATAATGAAGCCCCCTAAAAACACCAAACTTTTAGGGGGCTTTATCGTACAGAATTTCCGCTATTATTTTTTCTTTACCCATTTGACCGCATCGGCTGCGATAAGTTGGGCGTATTCTTGACCGAATTTTTCATTCTTGAAGGAGGCTATTCCTCGGTCGTCCAATACGACACGTGATTCTCCTGCCGGTAAGGTAAATGTGCCTAATGATACCCATGCTTCTTCTGCTGGCAAAGGAAGTGTACATGCTACATAATAGTCTGCTTCTTGAGTTTCAATGACTATTTCTTTTTCGCCTTCCGGGGTATAGACGGTATAGTAGTTTTTCGTCTCGGGGTAATCGACTGCATAGAAAATGCCGTTGGGGCATTCGCAGACATGGGGCCGATGGACAAATATTTCGTATTTCCCTGCTTCCGGAATATCTGCCTTCCATTCGGCTTTGGATTTTCCTGTACCGGCTTTTTTGACAAAAGCACTGCGAATATGTTCTCCGTGAAACTCTTGTGAAAGAGTAAGTTCCCATGTGTTGCCTTTAACTTTATAGAAGGGAATGTATTTTTCATTATTCTCTTTTTTGATTATATCAGTCAGTCGTTTTCGATTGTTTGCCGAATCGATGAGGTGGAAATTAGCATCTTCGTTATCCACAATGATTTCTCCCGGGGGGTAGAATTGATTTCTGTCAAGTAACATGATACCTTTGTTAGGTACTGAGCTTGATACTGGAGATTGGCTGACTTTAATGTCTTGGGGAAAACATCCTGAAAAGTTTGTGGTTAATTGTAGTTTATATTCTATGTTTTCACGAACGACGATTTGTTTGTATTCTCTGGGTTTAATCAAGTAACTTTGAAGATTTCTGATTCTAGAGTAGTCCTTTGCAATAATTGAAATAATACCGTCTGTTTCGCTGGGATTGCCAACTTTAAAATCGAGGATTTGCGTATCTTCCGTTTTTTTCCGGTATATGTCTTTTATCGATAACAAGGGAACTTCGTGAGTTGTGTACCACTCGTCCATGTATGCCTTGATGTTTTGTCCGAAACGTTGTTCGAATCCCTCGATGAATGAATCGAAGTTAACTTCATGGAAAGGAATATGTGTGTTGAATTCTTGCATAAACTGGTTCAGTGAATCCCAGGTCGTGATTGTGGTAAGATACCCAAGTAGATGTGAAACTTTCGAACGGATTGCGATGTTTTGTTCTTGACTATACTCTTCGGCGATGATTCCTTTTAAGCCTTTTTCAGCGATGCGATTTAATAATTCCAAGCTCATGATATCATTGGGGCTTCTATATACGTCCGGATTTATCATTTGTTTGAATATTAGTTCTATGCCTTGATAGGTGTCGGACGTGATGCAGCTATTGTAATTAGTGAAAATATGTTTAATTCTTAGGTCGTTATTTAATAAAGAGGGGATATGAGAGTCCAGAATATATTCCTGTACGCTTTTGTCGTGGTGGCTGTTGTTTGTATAATCAGCAGGATTGCAATTTTCAATGCGGCATAATCGTTCATGGAAAAGTGCGATTTCCGGTTGCATGCAGTCGTTAAACAACGTTGAACGTAGAAAATAAGAAGATGAAGGCACCTCAATCAGTTTGAAATATTTGAAAGGATAAGGGTTGGATTTATCTTTTTCGATCTCATCTTTGCACAGGTAAAACATTTTTTTTAAATCTTTCTCTCGGTTCGGGTTGTTTTCTTTGAGGAGCTCCCATTCGTCGAAATATTTCATGTAGCAATCATTTCCCGGGTAAGTATAAAGTTCCACGGTAAGCGAGTCGACAGTGAGGGTTCTTTTCTCGTATTCCCCGATACAGAGGGTTAGTCCCGTCAAGTTTTGCAGATTATTAAACGTGACATACTCTCCTTCTGTCGTGGGTACTCCTTGGGATAAAATAGTCAGTTCGCCCGTTTTTTTGACGTGGAGCGTGTAACTCGTGAAATTCATTTCTGCAGATGCTTGCAATGCTATTGAGGGAACTGTTGTTGGGTACCACATCACTTCCGGTCTGAGGAAAGTGAATTTACTTGATACAAAAGCGGGATGTTTGCCATAATTCTCTTTAGAAAAAGGATTATCTTCTAGGGAGAAAAAAATCTCGTCAGGTATGTTTATCTGGTAAATATCTTCGTCAATGTATCCCTCGTACGTGATATCTAATTTGATATATTCATTCGGTGCCAGGGAACGTTCGATGACAACGGCTAGGAGCTCTCTATGAAAGGGAAGGTTTTGTCCGTTGGATTCAATTTTGTTAATTTTCAGCCCTGGGTTAAGGAATAACAAGAGCTGGTCCATTTTCTTTTTTTTCTGGTTTTGTACTTGCATTCGGCTTGTTGCCGAGAAAGTGTTGCCCTCGGGGCGATACGTGATGTCGTGTGTAATCACGCGGGCTTTGGGTGTTTCGGTGTATTTAAGAAAGGTTTCGCGGCAGGTAATTCTATTTTCTTGGCGGGATTGGTATTTTTCAATGTAGATGAAACCGAGGCACAGGGAAAATGTTAAAAACAACGTGGCTGGAATAGCTAAATAGTGTTGCCGCTCGGCGAATCCGGGGAGTCTTTTCACGAGTAAAACGCTAAAGTAAAGAAAACTAATTCCCAATAGCAAGAATACACCCCGGTGAAGTAGGAAACAGGATAGATCCATGAATCCTATTAGGGTGGAAAAAGAGTTGGGAAGCAAGCGTCCTTGGAAGTCCAGTATGCCGTAAAAAGCTGCTGCAGCGTAATTGTATTCGAAATAAAGAAAAGCCATTAGAATCAACCAACTAAACATGGGGTGTTTAATCAGTTTATTGATAAGTATAGATAGGCCGGTGATGAAAATTAGCGTGGGAACCGTATAGGTGAAAAGATAGAAAAGGTTTATCCATAAACTGACAGGAGAATTTGGGATAAATATGTTGATAATCATGGATATGAACATGAAAATAATATCTATCGTGAGGAATGGTCCAAGAATCCCTATAACCTCCCCGAGAAGGGTTTGCCCGTTGCTGATAGGTCGTGTCAAGAGAACTTCCCTCGTTTCTGCTTTTTTCTGTTTCCTTTGAATGTCACAAACAAGGGAAGTAACAATGAGAGATTGAAATAGATTCAGGAAATAGACTCCGCGTAGAGGCAGGGAAGAAGTTAATGCAACATCTTGCCACCCAATACACCCAATACCTAGGATAAAAACACCTGGGATTAGAGTACCTAATATATACACTCCCCCAATAATGAAAAGGTAGAATAGCCAATTCCTTCTTGTCAACTTGCTTTCGTAAGTTATAATTGTTTTTAGATTTGTAGTTTTCATGTTTGCAGGTTTATTTTTAGTACTATAGAGGGTGAAAATATAAATATTGTATTATGAATAAGAAGATTCTTTGAAAATAAACAAATAAAGAGAGGAGAAAGGCTCCTCTCCTTGAATATTTGGTTCATGTGAAATAACATAGCCTTATTATAGGCTTAAGATATTCTTGTTTTTGTAGAAAAATCTGAATAATTGTCGTGTTGAATTATACAGTTTTTAATTTATTGTTATCTTGCTATATGTACCTCTTCAATTGTTACCTCTTTTGTTTCTGCAGGCTCACTTCTTCCTACACCATTTATGGCTGAAACACGGAATGTTACTTTAGCTCCTTTCGTCATATTATCAACGTAATGACTAAGCTCTGTAGTTCCTCCTTTGCTTATCCATATGTTAGAATTGTGCTCTCTGCATTCAATTTCATAGGATACTATTCGAGACCCACCATCATCCTTGGGTGCTTGGTATGATATCGTGCATGAATGATCCGTTGTCGCATCTATTTTAGGAAGTCTCGGAGGACTAGGTCTACTAGCTGTGCTAGCAAATACGATTGTCGTAATGACTAAGCCTAAACAGATGAATAAAAATGGTTTCAAAAATTTTTTCATAATTTTGTTCTTTAAGGGTTTTATTTTTAGTATATCGTTGTAAATATAAGTAAATGCTAGACTATTGGCAAATATTTATCATGATTTTTAAGAATAAATTGTCTTTTGTAGAATAAATTTTTTGTAGGCTAAAGTAAATTTGACTATTAAATTGGAAATGGAACAATGATTATTTAAAATATATTAGCCGACTAATTCATAAAAATTAGTCGGCTAATACTTATAATCGGCAATCTCCGAATCACGAAATCACTGAATCTTTAAATCTTTGATAATGTCATCAATCCGGTCATTCGCCTCTTTCTGTGCCCGCTCGTAATCATTCACGTCTTTCATCTGGGTGCGGGCTTCAAAATAGAATTTGATTTTGGGTTCCGTGCCGGAGGGGCGTACGGAAATCTTGCTGCCGTCGGCAAGGAAGAATTGCAGTACGTCGCTGGTCGTTTCAAAATCAAGGTGTTTCTTTTCACCCGTGCGCAAATCGGTCGCTTCCAGTGTTAAGTAATCCTTTTTGAGGACAACGTCACTATGGTTAATGCTCTTCGGGGTATTGTGACGGAATTCTTTCATCATGGATTTGATTTCCTCTGCCCCGGTGATGCCTTTGCGCACGATGTAAATCATTCTCTCCTGCGAGAACCCGTATTTCGCGTAAATTTCTTTCAAGAACGTGTAGATGGTTTTGTTTTGCATCTTCACCCATGCGGCAATCTCTGCCATGAGTGAAGTGGCTGATACTCCGTCTTTATCACGCGTGAAAGCGCCCGGCATGAAACCGAATGATTCTTCGCCGCCACCGATGAATTTCTCTCCTCCTTCTTTGCGGATCACGTCAGCAATCCACTTGAACCCGGTGTACACGTCGTAACAAATGATATTATTTTTCTCTGCTATATCTTTGATTAATTCCGTGGTAACAATCGTTTTCACGGTGTATTCGCCACCTTTAAGCAGCCCAAGTTCTTTTTTTCTACGGATGATGTATTCCGTGAATACAATGTTGGTTTGGTTACCGTTCAGCAAAGTCCATTCGTTCTTGTCGTCTTTGACAGCGATACCGATCCGGTCGCCGTCGGGGTCACACGCCATGGCAAGGTCAGCATCTATTTTGCGAGCCAGCTCCAACGCCATTTTAAATGCGGCAGGTTCTTCCGGGTTGGCAGAAGCTACGGTCGGGAAATCCCCGTCCGGGATGCTTTGTTCGGGTACGGTATGGATGTTCGTGAATCCCCAGTTGCGCAAAGATTCCGGCACGAGTTCGTAGGTCGTTCCGTGCAACGGGGTGAAGACGATTTTTAAATCATGTTCTTTTTGGATGGCCTCCGGTGAAAGGCTTAATGTCTTCACTTTGTCGAGGTATTTCTTGTCGAAGTCTTGCCCGAGAATGGTGATCATTTCGGGAACTCCTTTGAATTTGATATCCGTGACTTGTACTTTTTTCACCTCGTTAATCACGTTTTTATCGTGCGGGGGAACAAGTTGCGAACCGTCGTCCCAGTAGGCTTTGTACCCGTTATATTCTTTCGGGTTATGCGAGGCGGTGAGAATAACTCCCCCTTTGCAACCTAATTCCCGGATAGCGTACGACATTTCTGGGGTGGGGCGCAGGTCTTCAAACAGGTAAACATGTATTCCGTTAGCCGAGAAGATATTGGCGGCGGTTTCCGAGAAAAGATGGGAATTGTGTCGGCAGTCGTGTCCGATACATACGGCTTTTTTCTCGTTCGGGAACATTTGGTTGATATAGTTGGAGAAACCTTGCGTGGCGGCTCCTACCGTGTAAATATTCATCCGGTTTGTGCCGACTCCCATGATTCCGCGCAATCCCCCGGTTCCGAATTCCAGATCGTTGTAGAACGATTCCACCAGTTCGGTTGTATCCGTGTTATTTAACAGGCGTTGTACTTCAACTCGTGTTTCTTCGTCATAAGCCTTATCCAACCATTTTTCGGCTTTGGCTCTGGCTACTTTTATGATGTCATTGTTTTCCATAAGCTATCATTTTATTTACCTTCTTGCAAAGGTAGGATTTTCCTGAATGAATAATATGGATTTTGAGATTAAATTGTTACGTTTCAAAGAAGAAAAATGCAATAAAAAAGCCTCGTTCTGCAACGAGGCTTTTTTATATGGCTAAAGCTTAAATTAAAATTTTCTCTCTTTAATTTTTGCTTTCTTTCCGGTAAGTTTACGGAAATAGTAAATTCTGGCTTGACGAACAGCACCTCTCTTGTTCACCTCGATCGCTTTGATATAAGGAGAACTGAAGGGAATGATACGTTCTACACCAACGTTTCCGGACATTTTCCGAACCGTGAAGGTTTTCGTGGTTCCGGTACCTTTAATTTGGATAACTACGCCTTTGAAAATTTGGACACGTTCTTTGTTTCCTTCAACAATCTTGTAGTGTACACTGATCGTGTCACCAGTAGAAAATTCGGGAATTTCAACACTGTTTTCCTGTGCAAAAGCCTGTTCCGCAATTTTAATTAAGTCCATTGTCTTTATTTTAAAAATTCACTTATCGAACGCAGTATTACGACTTTTGTCTTTCATGTAAGAGACTGCGTACGTTTTAAAATCGAGTGGCAAAGATATAAAAATAAATATTCCGGTGCAATAGCGCCGGAATATTTATTTGTTACAAGTTCACAAGTTACAGGTTGCAGGTTCTCGAACTTGCAACTTGCAGAGCCGTAGGCTCAACTTGCAACCTGCAACCGAAATTGGAAGTAGTAGTTATTCTACTACTTCCAATTTCTTGCCAGTCTGTTCGATAATCATACGCAAATACCATTCCGGTAAAGCGGGTTGCTCTACTTTCGGGTTCTTTTCTCCCGGGATAGCGGTTTTCACGTTTCCGTCCATGTATTTGCAAAACAGATAGCCGTAGAAATCTCTCCACGTGTCCACGAGCTGGTTTCCGGTACGGCAAGAAAAATCGGTGATAAATTCGATAGTTGCTTTTCTGTCTTTTGCTAACATTTCCTTTGCCCCGGCGTCAATCATCTGCACGAAATTCACGTATTGTTTTTCTAACGCAACTTGTTTCTCCCGAATTTCCGGGTGAATCAAGTTGTAGCGGGTATAAGCAAAATTCGTTACTTGGTTGAAAACCCAGAAAGCAGCCTTGTTCGTGAATTCCATCATGCTACCGTTACCTTCGGCAAATGCGAACGGAACTTCCGTTGATGCAGAGTACATCGGGAAATATACCGAGCTTGCCGCGTCGTCAACCCCGAACCAAAGGATACCGCCGATCTCGTCCGGTAGCCAGCTTCTACATTGAGCGACAAAAGTGAAGCCTGTTTGTTGAGTGGCGGTTGCTCTCTCGTGTACATATTCCTTGCCGTCGACCTTGAAGCTCATCGGGCGCCATCTGTAAGGGCATTCGTAAGGTCCTGCACCCATATCCTTGCTCATATCCAATTCAGTTCCTTCCAGATGGTCACGCATGAAATCCATTACCTGAAGTACGTCAACCTTCTCGCTCGGTTTGATCCACAACGGCATACGGTTCGTGGCGTATCCTTTAGCGTCGCGCTTGATATCTCTTCCGTTGGCGTAATTGAAATATTTTCCCATATCCGGGTTTACGGCATTGAAGAAAGCCCACACGCGGATTTCGCAAGCACGTGCTCCGCTGAAATCTACCGGTGCGTAGGTATCCGAGAAGCTGAAATCTTTATTTTTACCGTCTTGGGGATAGAATCCTTTTTCTTTTGCGAAAGAGATCACATCTTTAGCATACACGGTGGTGATGTTCGTGTCGTAGATCTTGTTCATGTTGTCGGAAGAGATAGAAGTTTTGCCTTCCAACGGGAACGTGGTGATACGGGCTTGATTGGCATGTGCCGATACGTATCCGTCCGGAACCATGCGGGCAACCCACACGGCACCTTTCTCGCCTTCTCCTTTACCGATAATTTCAAGAATCCATACTTCGTTGGGGTCGATGATAGAGATGGATTCTCCACTACTTGCCCAACCGTATTTTTCAATCAAGTCGGTCATTACAACGATCGCCTCGCGGGCAGTTTTGGCACGTTGTAACGTGATATAGATTGCACTACCGTAATCTATAATGGCTCCAGTTTGAGTTTCCAGTTCTTTTCTTCCGCCGTAAGTCGTTTCGGAAATAGCCAACTGGTGTTCGTTCATGTTACCGACTACATTATATGTATGTGCTACTTGAGGGATTTTGCCCATGAATTTACCGGTATCCCACTCGTAAACGTCGAGCATGCTTCCGGCTGGCCAATCCCGTGCAGGCCAATGATATAATTCTCCGTACAACACATGAGAGTCCGCGGAGTAGGTAACCATCGTGGATCCGTCTTTCGTGGATCCTTTCGTGAACAGAAAGTTCGTGCATGCCATCGTGTAAGAGGTGCAACAAACCAATGCTAATGTAATTAAGGCGTTTACTTTTCTCATTTTAAGTTATTGGTTTATATATGATTTATTTATTCATTATCGAATCCGATCCAAAGACTTCAGTAATTTGATGTCTTTGAATATTCCCCGCATAGCCATGTATGCGAGTACCACACATACCAAGGGAAGTATGAAACTTATTTTATATATGATATCTGCATCTATCTTGCTTTGGAATTGATTGATATGGTACCACATCAATATCATGGAGCCCAACAGAAGAATAATTTCAGCTATGCACAAGCGGATTTGCAGGAATCGCTTCTTGTAGAGGAATATAGTCACGAAGGGCAACCCGATCATGAAAATATTCAAGATAAGTAAAGCCCAGTAATTTGCTTGAAGTACTGTTTGTTGTCCGATCATGACCACCCCGTAAGTGAAAAAATTGTAATTTGCATCGTTGGGTACAAGTACTTGTGCGATGGGGGCAAATAAAGGTATTGCCATGATGATGGCAATGATAAGCAGGTAAACTGTTTGTATTCTTTGTATCATATCTAAAATTAAAAATTAACGCACGAGTGAATCTAACGTGTATTCGACAAGTTTTTTCATGTAAGGTTTGTAATTGGAAGATGCGTCCCCGTTTGCCCGGTTCGCTATGATCAGACAGAGCGTGGTAGCATGATGTCCCATGAGAGCGGAGAGTCCGGCGATAGCGGCGCTTTCCATTTCGTAGTTCACTATTTTATGACCGTTGAAATGAAAGCGGGCAATTTCGTCATTGACCGTCGGCATCTCTATCGGTAGGCGGAGTACCCGACCTTGCGGGCCGTAAAATCCGTTTGCGGTGAGCGTCACGCCTTTCACTGTCACGCCTTCCGTGTGCAATTTACTTACCAGTTCCGGTGAAGCCTTTACAGCGTAAGGGCGTGCGGCAAGGGGAGTCCAGTGACATTCTTTGATGAAAGCGTCTTCGAAAGCGCTATCACATACCGTTTCATTGTCCCGGTAGAAGCGTAATACCCCGTCGATGCCCAAACTCATTTCGGATATCACGAAAGAATGAACCGGAACATCGGCTTGCACGGAACCGGAAGTTCCGATGCGTACGATATTCAATCGCTTTTTCTCCGGCTTGATTTCTTTGGTTTGCAAATCAATATTCACGAGGGCATCGAGTTCGTTCATCACGATATCTATATTGTCTGGTCCGATTCCCGTGGAGATAACGGATATTCGCCTTCCCTTGTACAGTCCGGTGATTGTGTGGAATTCCCGGTCGCTTTTTTTGATTTCAATATGATCAAAATAAGAAGCGATCATTTCGACTCTTGACGGGTCGCCCACGAGGATGATTTGGTCTGCCAAATCACCGGGTTGCAGGTGAAGGTGAAAGACGCTACCGTCTTCATTCGTGATTAGTTCAGATGATTTTATCGGCTCCATAATCTGTTTACTTTTTTGAGCAACCAAATTTAGTAAAACAAATAATACCGGACAAACATTTGCCCGGTATTATTTGGTTTGGGGATTCTAAAACTATTTAGCGTAATTGATTGCTCGGGTTTCTCGGATGACCGTTACTTTTACTTGTCCCGGGTAAGTCATTTCATCCTGAATTTTCTTGGCGATCTCGTACGAGATTTTTTCTGCTTCCGTGTCGGAGATCTTTTCACTTCCCACGACAACCCGGAGTTCGCGGCCTGCTTGGATGGCGTATGTTTTCACCACTCCATTATATGAGAGAGCCAAGTCTTCCATTTCTTTCAGACGTTTGATGTAGGATTCTACAACTTCCCGTCTTGCTCCCGGTCTTGCCCCGGAAATAGCGTCGCAGGCTTGAACGATGGGAGCGATGAGTGTAGTCATTTCAATCTCCTCGTGGTGGGCCCCGATAGCGTTGCAAATATCCGGTTTTTCCTTGTATTTTTCAGCCAGACGCATACCGAGAATCGCGTGCGGTAATTCCGGTTCGTCGTCGGGTACTTTACCGATATCGTGCAATAGTCCGGCACGTTTTGCCTTCTTCACGTTCAACCCGAGTTCGGCGGCCATGATAGCGCAAAGATTCGCGGTTTCGCGGGCATGTTGCAATAGGTTCTGTCCGTATGAGGAACGGTATTTCATTTTACCTACCAAACGGATTAGTTCCGGGTGCAGACCGTGGATGCCGAGGTCAATCGTGGTACGTTTACCCGTTTCCACGATTTCTTCCTCTATCTGTTTTTTCACCTTGTTCACCACTTCCTCGATGCGTGCCGGGTGAATACGTCCGTCCGTTACCAGCTGGTGCAAGGACAGGCGAGCGATTTCACGTCTTACCGGGTCAAATCCGGAAAGAACGATAGCTTCCGGGGTGTCGTCCACGATGATTTCTACTCCGGTTGCGGCTTCGAGCGCGCGGATATTACGTCCTTCGCGGCCGATGATACGTCCTTTGATTTCATCCGAATCAATGTGGAATATGGATACGGCATTTTCCGTGGCGGTTTCCGTGGCAACCCGTTGAATCGTTTTTACCACGACCTTTTTCGCTTCCATGTTTGCCGTCATCTTCGCCTCTTCCATGATTTCGTTCACGTAAGACATGGCTTCCGTTTCCGCTTCGTCTTTCAAGGACTGGATCAGTTTTTCTTTCGCTTGTTCTGCCGACATTCCGGAAATGGCTTCCAGTTGCTCGATCTGTTGTTTTTTGAATTTATCCAGTTCCGCGTGTTTCTTTTCCCACAATTCCTTCTGCACTTCCAGCGTCTCTTGTTGAGTTTCCGTTTCCTTTATTTTCCGTTGGCATTCTTCCATTTTGCGTGCCAACTCGGCTTCTTTTTGTTTCAGCTTGTTCTCGGTGAGAAGAATTTTGCTGTTTCGGGCGTTTACCTGCTTTTCGTGTTCAGCCTTGATTTGTAAGAACTTTTCTTTTGCTTGCAGGATCTTGTCCTTCTTGATCACTTCCGCCTCGGCTTCCGCTTCTTTGATGATGTTTTTGCTTCTGTATTTGAGGGTGATGTTTATCAGGATATAACCGATAACGAACCCCACGACCAAAGCAACAACACCGGTAATTATTGTTGTTATCATATTTGTAACTTGAATTTATAGTTGTTGTATATAATTATTTTGGTGTTTTTTGTCAAAACAAAAAACCCGCACTATTTCTCTTTAAAAAACCCCTGTTAGACACGGGTAGAGCTGCCGTTAGATTCAGACTTCCACTGTCCCGAAGGAACCCCGAAGGGTCGAGGCCTGTCCTTGGCTAACAAAGCTTCACTCTAATTGGTTAAGTGTTGAGTTTTCCAGTTAAATACGAAATAATGCGGGTATATCTATTTCCTTTTCAAAGAACTCTTGTTTATTCTACTCTTTCAGAACTCCGTCCAGCCTGTTGCTGATCTTCCTCACTTCCTCTAATACGGGCTCGACGTCGTTTTGTTTCTCGGCTTCCAACATTTTTACCGTGAATTGTAACGCGGTAACTGCTAGAAAGTCGACGGGATCGGCATTCGCGTACTTTTCCCTATATTTTGCAATCTTACTATTAATCAGCTGGGCGGCTTTTCTGATCGCCTCTTCTTCCTCTCTCTCTATGGTCAGAACGCAAGGCCTACCGGCTATATTTAGAGTAACAGTAAGTTTATCATTCATATTTAATTATTCAAAAGAGCAATACATTTATCAATCTCCCGCACAAGTTGGCTTATTCTACTTTTCGCCTCGGTACTTCCTTCTCCGGTTGAAATAGCTGTCGCCACCTTCAATGTTTTGATTTCTTCATGTAATTTTATGTTCTCGCTTTTCATCCGCTCGATCCGGTCACGGAGTTCTTTAATTTCCGTATCCTTCTCTCTGTTTTTGTCCAGCGAGGATATATATAGTTTTATCAGTCGTTCAATTTTCTCGTTTAGCTCGTTAATAACGGCATTGTCTTTTGCTGTCATAACATATTCTTTACACGACAAAGATAGAAATATTTCTTTTAAATATCAAGAGTGTTATTAAATTTGCGGTGAAATTAATCGTTTTTTTATGAAAAGGAAAAGATTGTGGAGAAGGATTCTGTTGTCGGGAATCACGCTACTCGTTTTATCATCAAATATTTGCGCCCAGTCGGAGCGGTTGTTGTACCCGTTGCACGGGACCCCGCTATTGAGCGGAAATTTTGGAGAATTGCGTGCCACGCACCTGCATTCGGGGCTCGATTTTAAGACCGGGGGACGTGAAGGGCTGCCCGTGATCTGCGTGAAGGACGGGATGGTCGCCCGTGTCAAGGTGTCCCCCACGGGATACGGGAATGCCTTGTATATCGAGCACGAGGGAGGAATCACTACCGTGTACGGGCATTTGAGCCGTTTCGTGCCCCGGGTGGCGAAAGTGGTACGGGAGATACAATATAATAAGGAATCGTTTGCCATTGACGAGAACCTCGTGGGGCGGCAGCTTTTCTTTCGCGCGGGTGACACGATCGCTTATAGCGGTAATTCCGGTTCCTCCATGGGACCGCATTTGCATTTCGAGGTGCGGGAAACGGAAAGCGAGCACGCGCTGAATCCTTTGAACTATCTTTCCGTGGCGGATGAAACGGGACCTAACGTGCGGGGTGTTTACGTGTACACTTTTTCTCGTGAAGGAGTGAACGCCGGGGCCCGTCGGGTGGAAGTGAAAAACACGGGAAACCGGGTGTACCGGGGAGGGAAAATCAGCGTGCCTGCCGGTAATGTCGGTGTCGGCGTGCAAGCGGATGATTTCATGAAAGATTCATGGAATAAACTCGGGGTGTATGATATGGAAGTATCGGCGAACGGGGAGAAAATTTTCGAGTTGAAAATGGATCGCCTGTCTTTTGATCAGTCCCCGTTGGTAAACACGATAAAAGATTTTCACCAGTACCGGGAGGGCAGATACGTGTATCTGGCTTTCGGGGATTGTCAGTCCCGGTTGCTGGGAGCGAGCAACAGGCAAGGCGGTTTTATCGGGGTGCAAAAGGATAGTGTTGTCGACGTGGCAATCGAATTGCTGGATATAAACGGGAATCGTTCCAAGGTATTGTTTCAACTGGTGGGACGGCAGGAGGCTGCCGGGTTGGATATACCGGAAGGGGCGGAGGTTTTGACATGTGATCGGGAATATAATTTGCGGAACGGTAATTATTCTTTGTGCTTGGAAGCGGGGGCATTGGCATATCCCGTTATTTGTAAGCCTCGTGTCTGCTCGAGGGAGAAGGATAGCACGGGGGTGGTAGAGGTTTTTTCTTTGACAGAACGGGTATATCCTTTGTTGAAGAGTGCAAGGTTGTCCGTCGAAGGGGATTTCCCGGATAAATCCGTCTTTTGTCTGTTGGAAGAAAAAGGACGTTTATCTCCTTTAAATACCGTGTGGCGCACCGGAGGGTTGGAGGCGTCTACCCGTGTGTTGGGAGAATACACTATCCGGCAGGATACAATTGCCCCGGTGATTTTATACACGGGGGTGAAAGGGCGAAGGGTTCAATTCCGGGTATTCGACGATTTGTCCGGAATTGCTTCTTACCGGGTGGAGGTGAACGGGAAGTGGTGTCTGTTCACTTACGACGCCAAAAATCGCTTGCTCGAGGGAAGTCTTAACGAACCGGTCTTCGTGAAAGGGAAAAACCGGCTCGTGTTGAACGTGAAAGATGGCGTGAAAAATGAAGCGATTTTTGAAACCGACGTGTATGTAAAATAGTTCAACAAAAATTACTATCTTTGGAATGGACAAAAAAGTCCTGTTAAGTTTATACATATTATATAAGTAAATTTCGATATGATGAATATAGAAGAGGCAAAACAATTAGCGAAGAACGGACAGCGGGATGAAGCTATCGCGATGCTTTTGCAAATGTTGGAGAATGGTGCGGGAGAACGTGAAACCGTGTTGTTGGAGTTGGGGGCGGTGTATTATGCCAAGGGGGATACCACTCAAGCGTTGAATCATTTTAATGAAGTCGTGCGGATAAACCCGGAAAACACGAAGGCGAAGACCTATCTGGATATGATTAACGGCATCTTGAATTATTATTGCAAGGATTTGCTGAATCCTTGAGTTAGCGAGGGATAAATATTCTGGGGGTAAGGTCATGCTATGCTATAGATAGGGATGTTCTATGATTTTATCCGGTTTTTGGGTGGCTTATAGGCGGCTTTTGGGCGGCATCGCCTACACTTCGCCCATAGTTTGCCCACTTATCGCCCACGTTTTTGCATAAAAAAGGTATTTTTAACGCGGGCGGCATATCGATTATCCCGTATTGGGGTCCGGTTGCTGAAAAGCAGGTGAGGTGCTTTGCTGTTGGTCAATGGGAGTTTTACCCTTGTTCATGGTATTGTAATCAAGGAAAGGGAATGATTATTTCTTTGTGTACGAGAAAAAAATAGGCTGCAAGGGTTTTATATCTTAATTAATTGATATATCTTTGCAGCCAGTTTTTTGAATTGTTAAATATAAACTTCAATCCGCTTGAAAGGGGGTGGTCAATTATTATCGAGAGATTAAAAAGAATACATATTATTTAGTGGAGAACAGCACGATAAAGTGTTGTCGAATTTTGTGTTATATAAAAAATATTCATTTTAAATACTAGAAAATCATGATAATTGTACCATTAAAAGAAGGTGAAAACATCGAGAGAGCGTTGAAGAA
>NZ_CAUFYA010000030.1:0-65573 GCF_959596855.1 uncultured Butyricimonas sp. | reverse complement strand
GAGGTGGGCGGATGCTCCCACGTCGGGGCGGCAAAGATAAAGTGCTGATGATAGGGCGTTTCTGCCTGCCGTGTAGTGTAAGACGATGGTGTCTGGGTCTTTCAGCAATCTGGTGTTTTTCGAGCAAGTCAAGTGAACTGCATGGCAGTCTACAAGACGATGGTTTAGAATGTCCACGGTAGAAATTTAGAATTTAAAATGAATTATTCTGTGATTGTCGATTCAATGATTTTGTGATTGCAAGGGAACGTTGTTGGTGTAACCTCAATCGTAAATCATAAATTAAAACCGGCGTCGTTTCCGGGTGATGGTTTGTAAAATTTTTTCTCCGCCGCGTCCGATGACATAACCGCCAAGACCGATTTCGAGCAAGTCCCAGAAACGGGAGGTGTCAGCGAGGATAGGCAGGCTGACGAATGTGCCCGTGAGGATGATGGTCGCGAATGTCAGCATCACCAAGGGGCGCCACGAGCGTTGCAGCCAATTGCCCCGGGCTTCTTCCCGGAGTACCGAACTTTGTTCTTCTGCCAGTTTTTCGACGTGTGTCCGGAGTTTTTCAGTCAGTTCCGCTTCCAGTTGTCTTTTTTCTCTCGCGGGGAGAGTCAGGCGGTCTACTGTTTCGCCAATCGCGTTGATAAGTGTTGTTAAAGGTTTCATCATATCTTTGTTTTTTTGTCGGGACAAAGATATAGCCATGATTTTCCTTTCCCGTTACGGGCGATATGTGGATGTTGGGGGATATGGACAGTGTAGATTATCATACTAAAGGCATCGAATTCGATGCCCTTAAAATTTATTCCACTAACAGTCTTTCGATATCTTTCAACCGGTAGTAGGATTTTTTGCCTACTTTCCGGGTGGGGATGTTGTATTTTTTGACGTGTTTGTAGAGGGTGTTGGGTTGGATGTTCAGTATTTTGCACACTTCCGTCGAGTCCACCCATTCGGAGTGTAGCCGGGCGGGGATTTTCTCGATGGTGAGGATGAGTTTGGCGATTTTGGCAGTCAGGAGCGATACTGCTTTGACGAGAGCGACGATGGCTTCGATTAAATTGATGTTTTTCATGATATTTATTTTTTTGTTATTATAAAAATAGTCCGTTGCCACCAGTGAAGGTTCACGGGCGGTACGTGGATTTTGGTATTTTTCGGAAGGGGATGTGTGGGGTGAAGGACAAAAAAGTCCGCCATTCCCGGGGGAGGGCGGACATGAAAGGGGTGGAACATCGGGTGTTATTGTCGGTTGCAATCTTTTTGTTCGATATGGTCGAGGTATATTCGTTTTATTTTGTCCAGAAAGGTGGTTGGGTTCGGTCGACTTTTGACGTGACTCATGAGGGTGTCGTAGTCTTTGTTCGGGGGGAGGTTCCACGCGCGGCAGAAGTAGTGGATGAAGTCTTTCTTTCGCCATTCTTCACGCGTGCATCCGGCGATGCCCGTGTCGAAGAGGAATGATAGCATCTCGGCAGCTTCCGATTCGGTGACGTTTAGGCATAGCGGCGAGGGAGGGACGGGAGGCAGCCCGTTCGTCCACCCGTGTAAACGGAGGTAGGCATCCTGTACCACCCGCAGGTAGTCGTCCGCGCGGAAGCGGGTGGGAGTGTCCAGTTGTTCCGGGGGCAGGGGAACACCGTCTTTCGTCACGCGCAGGAAACGGTGGGTGTAATGCCCGTCGCGGAAGGTGATGGTGCCTTTCATGTCGAGCAGGTGTTGCTGTACCATGGAGAGTATCATCTTGTTGTTGGCGGCGGCGAGCACGGTTTGGCAGATGGCGCGGGTTACGATGGCTTCTTTCTTCAGCAATAGCTTGTAGAGTTCTCCCGGCGATGTGGTGCCGTTGAAACGGAGTTCCGCGGGGGTGTTTCCCGATAGTTCGATGTCGGCGGTTGCGAGAGTGGTGATATAGTCGGTGATGTATTCTTCTTCGTTCATGGGTGTTCGTATTTTGTTTTGATATTAATCGTTCAATTTGATGTAGGTGTCCGGGGTGTAAGCGTCGCCCTTGCGTGAAATGAAATAACAGTAGAGATGCGTCGCGATGCCGGGAGTGTTTTCCGTGGTGAAGGTGGCTCGCTCGTCGTCGCGGCACACGGGTAGCGGATTGACGAACCGGATGGTGAACGACCGGTTCTCGTTCAGGTATGCCACCGCGAGGCGGTCGGTGTTCCGCGGCGATTGTTTTCCGGCGTGGTTTTCCCACGTGAGGGTGACCGTGCCGTCGGTGTTGCGGGTGGCAATCATGTTGTCGGCAGTCTTGAGTCCGCTCGCCGGGCAGAGCGTGAGGCGTGAGAAGTCGCTGATTGTGCCGTCGGGCAGGAATACGCCCATGTTGGTTTTCAAGTAGAGCGAGTAGCCGGATGACGCGGCGGCTTTGTCGGCGGCGGTTCGCCATGCGTCCCGTAGCGGGGTTTCCCGCAGGCGTTGGTAGAAGCGCACGCAGGCGGTGAGCCGGTTCCGGTTGGCTTGTTGCTCCGGCGTGTTGGCGTCGCGGTATTCGGTAGGTGCCGTGCGGATGCGGTACTGTTGTTTCACTTTGTAGATGATAAAATTTCCGATTTTTCCCCGTAGGGTTTCCAGTAAACTCGATTCGAATGTTGCCATAGTTCGTGATTTTAAATGAATATTAATCCGTCAGTTAGCGTGGAAATAGGCGGGAGAAAGACCGGAACGCGAGGGGCAACCCCGCTGTATCCCCGGTGTCCGTCCGTGTTCCCCGCGTTGGCGGGTGGTCGTGTCACGTTTGCAACAAGGCGGTGAATCGAAGTTAATCGCTTATCACCCCTTTTTCTCTCCTTTATTTCCCCGGCTTCTGTCCGGTGGTTTTGTCGGGATAAAGGTACGCCGTGTCCCGCGGGGCGCCGTTGCGGGTGATACGTGGATATTGTTTACCTTCGGTAAGTTGCAGGTTGCATTTGCCTTCGGCAAGTTACAGGTTACAAGTTGGAGAGGAAACTGTCCCCACCTCGGGGTAAATACCCGGAATTTCGGGACAGTTTCGTTTTTCGCTTGTAATTTGTCGCGGGTGGTTAATCCACCGTTGTCACGTCGCTTGCCTTTTGGATAAGGCGATAGGTCTTCTCTACCGGGACTCCGTTGGCGTACGTGGTGACGGTGAAGTTCATCTCGCGCGGTCCGGTGCTTGCTGACGGGTCAAAGGTGAGGTAATCCGGGAATGGCACTTTGTACTCGTGCACGAAATCTACTGAGTTCGGCGTGTACAGGTCGCCGACCGGTTTGAGCCAATTGTTGTCGTTTTGACCGAATCGAACGAGGATAGGTTTTACGGATGAGTTTCTGCTGTCGATAGATTCTCCGCGAATGTAGAAGATGTTGTCGATGTTTTCGACACCAGCCGTTCTCAAGTCTTCGATGTCACCGGCAATGACGATGGTGCTTTGGGCTTCGTCGAATTTCACGCGTTTTTCAACCACGAGTTTGTCGTTCAGTACGATTTCATGCGTGGCGGCGAGGGTGGTCTTGTCTGCGGCGCCGCTCTGGATGACGGTGATTTCTTGGGTTTCGAGAATGTTTGACATATCGTCCCACCTTCTTAAGGTCACGATTGTCTGGCGTTCGGATTGTCCCATGTTATCGGTGGCTTTAATCATGTCGAGGTTGCCCATTTTCCTCTCCTTGGTGAGCCACGTGCATTCTTCCGGGATTATGATGTCGGCTTGAATGGCGAATGCAGCGCCGTTAATGCCGAACGGTGGCAGGTGGAGTACTCCGGTTGCTGCAATACTCATGTCCCATATGCTTCCCAGCATGAGGTCTCCCGTGAGCTGCGTGATGTCGAGGTAATCCTGGTGGATGGTGTACTCGTTGATTACTTGCTTTTTGTCGGTATCGTTCCACGTGATTAGTGATAGCGTTGCCGTGCGGGGACGGGCGAGGTTCTGGTGTCTGGTTGTGGACGCGAGTTTTATGATGTACTCGGCGGCGGCTCCGGGAGAAGTTGATTTTTTCTCCACTTCCAGCCAATCGCAGTCGTCCGGGAGGACTATGCCGATGGGTTTGTCATCGCTCGTTGCTCCCGTGATGGTGGCGATGTCCGGTTTCGAGGTGTAAGCGTCGGCGTAGTACTTGATGTAGATGGTTTTGTTGTTCGTGCCGCCGAGGGTGGACGAGTCGGACACAGCCGCGAGCGTAGCGCCGGAGTTGAGTTGTGCCATGATGTCGTCGGTATCGACGGTTTCGCCGTATGCCCAGTCGGCGATGGTGATGTATGCGGTGAGGTTACCCTCGGTGTTGATGATGTTCACCACGTAGCGGGTGTTGGGTTGCATCCCTTTGGTGGTGGCGGTCATCGGGTCGCCGGCGAATTTGGCGGTGAGGGTGAGTTCGGTCGTACCGAGTTTTCCCTTGATAGCCACGGAGGGGTATTCCCCGTCGGCGTCGTTGGCGTTCATCGGCAGGGCGTAGAGGGCGGCGTTGATGACCTCGGCGTTGTACACGGCTTTCTCTTCGAAGACAACGATTTGGTCGGTCCCGGCGGCGGCGATGTCACCGAACAGGGTGGCGTTCTTCGCTCCCGTGAGGGTGACGCCGGTGACGGTGAAGCCCGTGGCTACCGGGTTATTGATGTCGATACGTGCCACGCGGCGGGTGAGTTCGACGCTGATGCCCTCGGCGAGCTTGGCGGCGTCATACTCGTTGTTGGTTTTGAGCGTTCCGTCCGTGTCGTATGCCGACCACTGTGCCGTGGATTGCATCACGAGCGGGGTGGCGAGGTTCGCGGCGGATGCGGCGAGGTCTGCCTCGAGGACGTTCCATGCCTTCACGGCGCTGAACGCGGTGGCGCCGCTACGGTCGCTGCCGACGGTGATGTCCGTGTTTGTAACCACGGTGCGGGTTTCGCCGTCATTTGCCACGAGGATAAAGGCTCGTTTGCGGTCGGCATTTTTCACCACGCCGAACGATGCCTTGTAGCCGTCGCCGTCGGGAGTGAGCACGATGTCGTTCGTGTTGCCCTGTGCCACGTAACGGTACACGCGTTCGAGGGTGTAGTTGTCGACTCCGGTTGCCGCTGCCGACGTGCTTTGGTTGTCAAGGTCGACGAAGCAGTAGATGTCGAGCTTGTCAATTTTCACCTCGCCGGGGAGGGTGACGTTGTCGCCCGCCGCACGGGCGATACTTTTGCCGTTTACCCCGGCGATGTTCATCTGCACGGCGGTTTCGCCGTCTTTCAAGACGAGGTCTTGATTGCCTTCTTGTGACGCGATTTCGTCACTACATGCTGTCGCACTCAACGCGAGCGCTACTACAGCCAATCGAAAAAATTGTTTGATATTCATAGTTATTTGTTTTAAATAGCCTTCGGCAAGTTGCAGGTTACAGGTTTGCAGGTTGCAAGTTGTTCCTCTGCTTGCTGCCGGGAGGCGTTGTTAATTTTCAATTTTCAATTTTCAATTATTCTGTTATTTTGGTTTGTGTTTGTTTCATGTAATATGTCTTCGTTTTACCTCCCTGCATGTGGACGGTGAACGAGCCGATGCGGTCGGGGATTTTTTGGTCGATGGCGGGTGGGAGGTATGCTTGGGGAAACACGATGATTTGGTCATCACTCGTGTACGTTACGCGTACCCAGTCGTCGTTCGAGGTGACGAAGGCGGGGATGCCGTTCGTCCCGACGACGGAGAGGCAGGTATTGTTATCCTCGATGTCTAGGTTGTCGAGGTATGAGTTTAAAGCATGTTCCAGTCTTTGTTTTAGTGCCTCATTATTGGGATTCGCGAGATATTGGAGATATATGTTATAATATCCTGTATAGTAGTTCCCGTGATTCATGTAGATGGTGTCGCCCTCGAGGCGTAGTTCTTTCTCGGGGAGCAGGCGTAGTTGCAACGTGTGCCCGGTGGCGAGGAGGGCGTCGTTGGGCATGGCGTCCTGTATGACCGTCCAGCGATTGGTGACGACGGGGCTTGCCGGGTCGCTGTTCTCGCGAGTGCGGACACGGAGGTATGCCGTGCGTTCTTCCCCGTTGTTGTCAGAATTGGTGGTGTACATGAGGTAAGGGATGTTTAAGCCGTTATTATTGATGTCCAGCCACGGGTAGTCCTCCTCCGGGTAGGTTTGGGGAAATGCTAATGATATGTTGTTGTCCGGTAGAAATTCAAGGTTAATGTAAGGCAGGGGCGGCAGATGGATTATGCGGTTCGCGTTGTCCACGCTCGCGAGGGCGCCAAACGGTTGTATATTGATGATAAATGCTGCGGCGGCGTGAGTCGGGTTGTAGTATTCTTGGTAGACGGTGTATTCCGTGTATTTGTTGTAGCCGCCGGCATCCCGTGTGACGATGGTGATGACTGTCTTGCGGGGACGTTTTAGGTAGTTTGCTTGGGGTCTGCCTATAGCCCGCGATGCGGAGGGCGTATCGTCAGGGGCGTACAGACCGAGCAGGCAGGTGTAGGTGTTGTCGGCATCGGTTTTCTTGTCGGCGACGTATATCCACGTGCAGTCGTCGGGGATGATGATGCCGACGGGGTTCGCGTCACCCGCGGCGCCCCGGATTTCGAGGAATCCGCCGCCGGAGGTGAACAAATCCGTGGTGGCGTAGGTGATGCGGTTGCCGTCGATGGTGGTAGAGTCCCCGTGGGGTATCTGCCCCGCGTAGAGGGTGGAGGTCGTGGCGAGGTGATGCTCGCTGTTGAGCGTGCCGGCGATGTCGGGGGTGTCGATGGTGCCGCCGTCGTTCCACGGGGCGACGGTGATGTCGAGGCGCAGGTTGCTGCCGTCGTTGCGCACGGCAATAGTGTAGCGGGTATTGGGGAGTATTTTAGTCGTGATGCCGAGAGTGACGGGGTTGCCCGCGTAGGTGCCGGAGAGGGTAATCTCGGCGTTGTCACTATCGCCGGATACCGGGTAGAGATATATGGCGGCGGGTATTGCGGCGGCGTTAGAAAGTGTTATTTCCGGGTAGTCTTGTTGCATATAACCGCTGAAATCATCGATGAACAGGGGCACGCACAGGTTGCCTGCGGCTTTTATGCCCGTGACGGTGAACCCGGTGGTGACGGGGTTGCTGATGTCGATGCGTGCCACGCGGCGTATCATGCGGGCGGAGATGCCTTTGGCAAGGTCTTCTTGCGTGAAGACGGGGTCGTCGATGTATTCACCCGCCCCGGTGATGACGGTGCGGGTAACCCGTGCGCTCATGAGGAGCGGGCAGGCTAGGTTCGTGTTGCCGGGGAGAGTTGCCGAGGTTTCGTTGAGGGCGGCGGCGTAGGTGGTTGCCGAAGTGCGGTCGGCACCGCTGACGGGGACGGCGGTGTAGGTGACACTACCCGCGGCGATTTGGTTGGCTTTGAGCAGGAAGGTGCGCCGGCGGGTGTCGTCCTTGGGGACGCCGATGGCGGCACGATAGCCGTCGGATTCGGCGACGAGGGTGATGTCGTTGGCGTCGCCGCCGCTGGCGTAGGTGTACTTGCGTTCGAGGGTGTAGTCATCGAGCGTGGCGGCGTCGGTGCCGCTCGCGGTGAGGTTGACGAAGCAGAGGACGGTGAGTTGTTTGATCACATTCTCGCCAGCCGACGCGATGTTGTCGATATCGGCACGGGAGATGTCCGTGGCGGCGTTTGCCGCTGTGCTGCCCCCGGAGGAAAGTCCCGGCAGGGCGATTTCCACGAGCCGTTCGTTGGCGGCAAGGTGCGGCGTGTCGGGCTGGTCAACGGTTTCGTCAGAGCAGGCTATTAGCACGAGCGCTAATAGCAATTGAAAATTGAAAATTGAAAGTTGAAAATGAGGGGTTCGCCAAAGGGTTCGCCGAGGGGTTCGCCTGCGGCGAGTTGCAGGTTGCAGGTTGCATTTGCCTTCGGCAAGTTGCAGGTTGCGGGGGGCGGCGGGTATGGTAGGGTGTTGTTTCATGGTTTGCTTATTTATTTAGTTTGATGGTTTTAGATTGAATGACTTTTTGAAGCGGAAGGCTATTCCAGCTCTCCCTCTGTTTATAGAGGGAGTACGGCGAAGCCGGGAGGGAGTTTTTGTATATCGTGATAAGAACTCCTCCGGCACTCCGTGCCACCTCCTCTATAAACAGAGGAGGAGCTGAAATAGTCTTTGGCTTCGGGAATTTTCTCATTTTCAATTTTCAACTTTCAATTTTCAATTGTTATATCGTTCCCCCGCCGGCGCCTTGCGTGACGCGGATGGTTTTGCGGGCGATATTGCCGCCGGCATCCCGGTAGAGGATGTTGATGTTGGCGGAGCGTTCCGCCCCTCCTGTATTGGTGTCCATGCGGATGCGGCGGACGTATTTTCCGTCGTGTGCCGGGTAGTATTGCATCGTTTCATATAGGGGCACTTCCAGCCAGAGCCAGTCTTGTCCCGGGGTGACGGTGGCGATGAAGCCTTTCTCGTCCGTACTGACAAGCAACAGGGCGTCGGTGTACGAGGGATTGGTTGTGCCGGAGTTGTAGTTGTCTGGGAGCGTGACGGCATCGTCGGTCACGGTAATGCCGCTGAGCGTGGTGCTGTTCACGGTCACTCCGGTCGTGAGGAGGGCGGGATCGAAGTTCCCGGCGGATTGGGTAATCGTGTAGTCTTCGGTGATGATTCCGGAGGTGGCATCGTCCCATACCCGTATGGTCAGCGTGACACTGCGGGGGGAGGAATTTTGGAAGTTATCGTCGGCGTTGAGGTTTACCCTGAGATTTTCTCGTTGGGGGTGGAGCCAAGATTGGTCTTTCAGTATTCCGGCTACCGGGTTTCCGGTATAGTAAAGGTATCCTTTCTGGAAGGGCGGGAGGGTAATCGTCCGGGTGTTTTGGTCGAAGGTGCATCCCGCGGGTACCGCGAAGGTTCCCCGGGCGAGTTGCGTGCTTAGCGTGAATACATTGGGGAATATCCAATCCTGTACTACCCGGTACTCGTGATGTATGTTTTTCCCGTCGGCGTTGGTGACAAGGGTAAGGGTGGTTTCCCGGGGCGGGGTATAGGGCGGGGTGGCTTTATCGTATTTTTTGCTCGTGCTGTATGCTTCGCTTTCGCGTTCAGGATTTTCGGCAACCGCGGTGACCGTGACAGCGTAGCTTCCCCCGTTGGTGTTCTCGCTCGCTTTGTCTGTGACAAGCCATTTCACGTCGTCGGGAATGATGATGCCCACGGGACGCGTGTTGCCCGCTGCACCGCTGATGTTGATGCCCGGGAATGGGTTCGCGTATGAGGTGGCATCATACAATATGGTAATCACGTTGTCTTTTTTACTGATATAGCTGTCGTATCCCTTTCGCGGAATGGAGATGTTGGCTTCCGGGTTGAGCCTGCCGTAGAGGTCGTCGCTGTCGATGTTGCTGTTGGAGTCCGTCCAGTCGGCAAGGGTGATGTTGGCGGAGACGTTGGTACCGGAGTTGATGATGTTGATGACGTAGCGGGTGTTGGCATTTATCCATTCTGTTGTCGCGGTCAGTTCGATGTCTACGCCGTGAAAGGTGCCGTTAATGAAAATGAAGAGCGGATTGCTGCTGCTGTAGTAGCCGTAGGGAAGATACAGTGCCGCCGGGATGAAAGTGGCGTTGGCTAGAGGGTGCTTGTAGAGATACGTCCTGTCCCCCTCCGATATAGAGCCCCCGAACAGGAAGCAGTTCTTGTAGTCGACGTTGGCGGCGTGGATGCCGGTGATGGTAAATCCTGTTGCGGCGGGGTTGCTGATATCGAAGCGTGCCACTCGCCGGGAGAGGGTAACGGTCAGTCCTTTGGCAAGGTCGTTGGCGGAGAATATATCGTGCTCCTTGAAGTAGCCGCCCG
This sequence comes from uncultured Butyricimonas sp., assembly GCF_959596855.1. NCBI lineage: Bacteria > Pseudomonadati > Bacteroidota > Bacteroidia > Bacteroidales > Odoribacteraceae > Butyricimonas > uncultured Butyricimonas sp. The sequence continues at coordinate 55,832 of NZ_CAUFYA010000030.1, read as the reverse complement.
TGAGTTCTTCTTTCCAGAAGGCTATGCCGCTGGCGGGAAGGGGTGGGCGTATGGCGTCTGCCTGGTCGGTGGTGGGGAGGATAAGTTTGTCGGTATTTGTTAACAGATTAGAGTGTGTGTGACTCATCTCGTTGCATCTGTCCACGGTGGCGTTTGTCCGGTCGGCGAAGCTGGGGGTACCCGTTTGGTATATCGGGACGGCAACTGCCGAGGCGGGGGCATCGCCGGCGTTCGCCTTGATGTAGAAGCGGCGATAGTACGAGTCCTTTTGCACGGGAATGGCGACGGAGTAGCCGTTGCCGTCGGCGGAGAGGAGCATATCGTTGTTGTCGCTGCCCGCCTTGTAGCGGTACACCCGCTCGAGGGTGAAATCGAATGTATATAATCGACCGTTTTCCGCTGCCGCGGGGTCGTAGGTGCCGCCCTCGGGGTTGATGCCGACGAAGCTGTATATGGTGAGTTCCTCGATGGCGTTCTCGGCAGGGGTAGCCGGTGCGTCGTCGCCTGCGCGTCCGACGGGTACGGCGGTGTTGCCCATGCCGTCGAGACGAATGGACACGAGCTGCTCGCCTTCGCGGAGGTCAATGCCGTTGTCGTCGATGATTTTCTCGGAGGTGCAGGCTATTAGCGCGAGCGCTAATAGCAATTGAAAATTGAAAATTGAAAGTTGAAAATGAAACCGCTTGGTTGTTCCTCGCGTTGTGCCTCTCCCCCTGTGTAAGGGGGAGTTGGAGGGGGTAGTTCCCGTTTCTATATTTTTAGGTCTTTTCATCTCTATGTTTTTAAATCTTTTCATTCTAAATTTCTTTTACATTTCTTCTCCGACATCCGTATCTCTTTCGGGTTCGGGGTGCTGTATGACGCGGTAGGTGGTGGTTACCTGTTTGCCGTCGACGAGGGTGATGATGTCGAAGTATGCTTGGCGGTCAGCCCCCGTGGTGTTCAGCTGGAGTAGGAATTGCCGGAAGAAGCCGGGAGGTGTTTTTTCGTTTTGGGAAATCATTCCGTCCGAAGGGACGTGCCGGGACGGGTAGAATGAAGTCTCGAGTGTAATCCAGTCCACGTCCGGCAGGTTGATGATTACCGGTTTGCCTCCCGGTGTAAGGATGGAGAATGGCGAGAGGTTGTCCGATAATGTTGAGATTCTTGTTGCCGAGGGGCGTATGCCGCCGCCACTGCTCATGTTCGAGTTTACCGGGGGCACGTGGATGGTGTTGTCCTTGATGTACAACTCGTCGGTTTTGTGCCCGCTTTCGAGGCGGATGGTGGCGGATGATGCTATTCGTGCCTCGTCTTCGGCGGTGACGGGGTGCTGTATGACGGTGTAGCGGCGTTCTTCTATGATGGTGTCGGTAGGAGAGTCCGTGTCGTCGTTGACGACGAGAGCCCGGCGGGTGACAAGTTGTGCTTGTCGTTCTTTGCCGGTGAGGTTGTCGCCGACGGCGTAGACGTAAAGCGGGGTGATACCATCCATTAATTCGATATCGGAGGATGAAACGTAGAGCCAGTCTTCGGTGGAGTATGCCGATAATGTTTTCCTGTTACCCTCGGTGGAGGATACACGGATATATTTTCCTGTCGGGATTACGGCGTTGGCGTCGTTGGCGGACGCAAACGCCGGCAGGTAGACGGCGGTGCTGAGCGTCATGTCCGGCTCGGTGATGTCCGTGGTTGTGCCGTTATCGAGTACCTCCACCGTGGGAAAATCGGATACCGGGGTGTCGTTATTACTTAAAATATCGAGCACGAGAGTCCATTCGTCGTATTTGTACGAACCGTCGGCGGAGCGGGTGATAAAGGTGAGGGCGCAGCTTTCAGGGCGTAGTTTTTGCGTACTGACGATGCCTGTCCCTGCTCTCCCGGATATGCCGCTACCGCTCGCGGGGGTGTTCCCGGGCGTTAAACTCACGCTTTGGAGGATGGGAGGCACTCCTCCTCCGCTATCGTCGCTTTGGACTTCACCAAGGGTGGTTTGCCATGCCCCGGACGGGGTGGTGGTGCTTGCCCCGATTTCAATCTTGTCTGCAAATTCGGGTGGGATGACGATGCCCACGGGGGCGGAGTTGCCGTCGGCTCCCGTGATGGTAAGGAAGGACGATGCGTCCGTACCCGAATATACCCGAATAACGCGGGCGGATTGTTCGATGTCGGCGGCTTTGTTATTACGGTTGATGATGGCTCTGTTCACGAGACCGCCACTAACGGCGGGCGCGAGCGTGTACGCCGTGTTGTACTCGCCGGGGAGCGGGGCGTCGATGTCGCTGCCCTCGTTCCACGGCGCCACCTCGATGGTGGCACTGACGTTGTTCCCGTCGTTGCGCACGCGGAGGAGGTAGCGGGTGTTGGGCTTGAGCGTTGCCTCGACGGTGATGGTTTGTAACGTGCCGTTGAGAGTGCCGGTGATGGTGATTTTGTTTTTCTCCTCGCCGGAATAAGGGTAGAGGTAGAGAGCACCCGCGATGTATTCGGCGTTGCTGATATCGGAAGACGTTCCTATTTGCATACCTCGTTTCTCTAACGTGTAGGGAGGAAAAAACATGATGTTGCTTTTGTAACTTCCGTTGATTTGGGTAATCGTGAATCCCGTGGTGGCGGGGTTGCTGATGTCAAGACGCGCGACGAGGCGGTAGAGGGTGATGGGAAGCCCCTCGGCGAGGTACTCGGCGGAGAAGGGTTCGTCCACCTCTGTATAGCTTCCGTCGTTCATGGCAAGGCGTTTGGGGACGGTGCCGGTGGCGGGGAGGTAGGTATCGATACCTGAGTTTGCACCTGTCCATGCCGCTATGTCCGCGTACGGGGTGGCGCTTGTCCGGTCGCTGCCGACGGGGATTGCCGTGTATGTCCTTGCCGTATTGTTGTCGTTTGCCACGGCGAGGAAACGGCGGAGGCGGTCGTCCTTGGGAATGCCGATGGCGGCACGGTAGCCGTCGGCATCGGGAACGAGCGTGAAGTCGTTGCCATTACCGCCGGGGGCGTACTTGTACACGCGTTCGAGGGTATAGTCCGCCTTGGCGGTGGCATCGTTGCCGCCCTGCGCGAGGTTGACGAAGCAGTAGATGTCGAGCGTGTTGACAACGGCTTCGGTTTCAATTATTTTATTGTCCGCCCGGGAGAGAATACCCGCCTCGCTTTTGGCTGTCGCCGCTTTACCCATGCCGCCGAGAGTGAGGGTGACCGCCTGCTCGCCGGGGTTCAGGCGGACGGGCAGGGTGGGATCGGTCGTGTCGAACGGCTTTTCGTCGGTGCAAGCTGCGGCTATTAGCACGAGAAGCAATTGAAAATTGAAAATTGAAAGTTGAAAATGAGGGGTTCGCCAAAGGGTTCGCCTGTGGCGAGTTGCAGGTTGCAGGTTGCCGGGAGGCGCGGGTATGGTAGGGTGTGCTTTCATGGTTGTTTATTTATTTTAGTTTCTATATTTTTGATTCCTTTTATTCTTTTCCTTTCTCTCATTTTCAATTTTCAACTTTCAATTTTCAATTGTTAATTGGCTCCGATGTTTCCTCCCTCTTCCCACCCGGAGGTGTTGGTTTGGAAGATGAGGGTTTGGTCTTTGCCGATTTGTATGGTGAGGTCGAATTCTTGTCGTATGTTGTCGGTGAGCCGTATACCCATTGTCCGGAAATAGGTGCTGAGGTCGACGGGGGTGATGAGTGGCGTGCCGTCACGGGTGAGGTGGACGGTGGGGCGACATTCGTCGGTGAGCCGCAAGGTGGTGAAGTTCGCCTTGACCTTGCCGCCGGCGAAGCCCGCCTGCACGGTGTACGTGCCTTTGCCTGCCTCGTCGTCATGACAGGGAAGGGTATAGTCGCCCCACGGGGAGCCTCCCGTGAAGCGGTAGCCGAGGGGTATGCCCTCGACGCACATGACGGGAGCGCCGTCGCCGCGGGCAATGGCGGGCAGCACCCCGTCCGCCCACTCGACGGTGAGGTTCAGCCGGGCGTGGGCGTGCATAAGCCCCACCCGGAGGCGGGTGACGCCGTGGCGGGGCACGGTGAACGAGGTGTTCCCGTGGTAGAGCCGCCCGACGCAGAGGTGGTGCGGGATGTCGTCGCCGCCGTGGCGGGAGGCGTTGTCCTGCGGTCGGGGATGCAGGTGACTCTCGGGCAGGTGGCTCGTGTCGGGGGTAACGTTCCGGAAGGTGCAACCGTCGGGCAAGGTGTTTGTCCATGTAATGAGGTTGTATTTACCCGGCGGAAGGCGGAACGTTCCCACCCCGGCACGGCATGAGTCACCCGGAAATTCGCCCACCAGCAAGCCGGTGGAGTCGTAAACGAATTGCCGGATGCCCGCCGCGGGAAATTCTCCCGAGGTGATGGATTGCCCGTCACTGCAAGTGTATTCCACCCACACGTTGTAGGGACAGACAGCCAGTTCGGGGTCGAGGGTGCAGCTGGTGAGGAAAAAAATTAATTTTAGATTTATGATTGACGATTTAAGATTAAAAAACCGATTGATTTTAGATTTATGATTTAGAGTCGCCTTCGGCGAGTTACAGGATTCATTCGCCTTCGGCGAGTTACAGGTTGCAAGTTGCATTTGCCTGCGGCAAGTTGCAGGTTGTTTTACCGGTGTTGGGGACGGTATTCCAGCTCCTCCTCTGTTTATAGAGGAGGTGGCAGTGGAGCTGACGGAGGAGTTTGTTGAGGCGGTAGTGCCACAACTCCCTCCCCCTTCCGGGGTGCTCCCTCTATAAACAGAGGGAGAGCTGGAATACTCTTTCGTCTTCGGTAAACTTTTCATCTCTATTATTCTAAATCTTTCTCATTTTCAACTTTCAATTTTCAATTGTTAATTGTTTTCTCCCACTCCACCACGAACTCCGTGCGTCGCAGGCGGGGGAATATATCTTTGAGCATATCGCGGTAAGGGTCGCCGTTGCGGAGGCGGATGAGGCGTGCTTCCCTGCCGTCGAAGATGTTGCATTCGCGGATGATTTGGAGTACTTCTTCCTTGTAGGGTTTGTCGGATTCGTGCAGAAGCCGGACTGTACCCTCCCAGTCTTCGGCGACGGAGTAGGCACGGAATAAGGTTTGGTCTATCGCGGGGTATGCCCGGCAGAGGTGCTTGAGCACGTTTGCCACCCGCAGGGCGGCGAGGCGCGCGTTGTGGTCGTATTTTCCCTCGGGGGAAGCGTAACCCGTGAGCGTGACGGAACGGATGGTGACAGTGGTATCCGCCAACAAGGGACGCAGTACGCTGTCGATGCGGGACAATTCCTGTCGATTGTCGCCGAAATCGGGCAGGAGGGGTGTCCTCCCGACGGGATAGGCGAGATACATGATTCCCCGGCAAGAATGGTCGGCTAGTGCGTCGAGGGAATCGAGTAATCTTTCTTTCAGCACGATGAATTGCCGGATGGTTTCGCGAGCTTGCCGCAGGCTGTCGGATAGTGCCGCGTGGTTATCACGCAACACGGTGTACTCGTCGGTGAGCGACACGTCGGGTATGACTGTCTGTACGCCTAGAATTTCGTCGGCGAGACATTCGCTGGTAAGGTAGCGAATGCCGAGAGCTGCATCGCGCATCCACGGGCTATAGGGTACTGTGACGGTATATTGCAGGGCGATGTCATGTCCCCGACGGAAGCGTAGTTCCCGGTAAATTTTGTCGGGAAGCCGGGTGAGTGCTGTTTCCCGGGCGTCGAGCTTTACCCTGCGCTTGCCGGCGATGATGACGGCGGGAAGGGGATTTTCCTTGCCCTTGCTCACGAGCAGGGGTATAATGGTGACGGATGCTTTCCTCGACAATTGAAGACCGCGCGTAGTTACCGACAGTTGTACCGTGACGCTGTCGTCGGCGAGCGATACCCGTTCGAGAGTCACGCTTACCCGCGGGTGGAAGAATGCGGTGTCCGGCACGGTGGTGTTCGCGGTGGCGGTTTCGGTAACGTTCGCAAGGAATAAGAATAATATAATATAAGGTATTATTTTCATTTTCTCGTGTTTAGTTGATAAAAAACATGAGTGTCACGGCGGCTTTCGTGGGACCGAAGTAGTCGCGTTTGTAGCGAGCTTTGATATCGGCACAACCGGAACATTGGTATTTGTCGTATCGCAGCCGAATGTAGCCCAGTCCGAATGCCGCCTCCACGCCCCACCGTTTGCCGACAACCCAATGGTAGCCGTAAGTGATACCCGCCCCGAAGAGAGGTCCCCGGTAGTGATAGTTTTTCAAGCTCTTGATAAAGGATACGCCCCCGATATCGAACCGTCCGACGAGAGCATGTACCCCGGCGAAGTGTCCCTCGAAAGTGCGGCAGAACCAATAGCGTAGTTCGGGTTGGAACAGGTAATGGCGCAGGGAGGTGTTGCCCTTGAAATCTACAAGGTTGTAGGCTCCCCAAAGATCCACGGTCAGGCGGGGATGGACGGCGAACTCGATACCGAAGTTTGGCGTCGCGGTGGCGGCATGCAGGAGATTGGTTTTTATCGCCACGTGGCGTTGTGCCTGTGTCGTGGTGACGGTTAGTAATAACAGTAAGCCGATACCTACCCATGTCGTGATATGATGGGACGCGTGTTTTTTCATAGTTCGAGGGTTTTAAGAAAAGGATAGAGAAAGTTAGCAATAACTGATCTGGGATAGTACACCCCAAAAATGGTGAATAACTCGTAGTCGTTTGACAGTTCGCGGGTTCTCTTCCTGTATAGCATTTCGACGACGCGCTCGACATACTCGTCAATAGCGGGGCAGGAGTACAAGGGTTGCAGCGTGTGAGTGATATCGTTGCAGAGAGGGAGTAGCGAACGGAAATACAGTTCGCAATAGAAATTATTGAGATCGGCGAATTGTATTTCCAAGGTTTGTCCCGGATTGAGTATTTCCACTTCCCATGCCGTGTTTGCCGGGATGAAAACAAGTTTACCTTTCCCCGCCCGACAACGGTCGAATCCGGGTATAGAAACTATACCGTCTCCGTCCAGAATAATAATCACAAGATTTTTATCTGAAGCCTCTTTTTCTATCCGACAGCTTTTAGGATAAATGTTTGCTGTTAAACACAATCCTCCTGTTCTGTCTTGATATTCAATGTTGCGATCCTCACTTGCACGCATCTTTTCAAGATTGTTTCACGTATTATTAAACGTTCGTTTAATAATATAAAAAAGAGTGTACTAAAATGCCATATTATAGCTATACAGGTAATATATGATTTTATATATTTAATGTAATATTATTGAGTTGATATATAATTGATATCAAGAATGTTAGATGTCAAACTCACGCAAAGGTTTGCGTTTTTTTGAATTTATTTAGTCCATTAACAAAAAAAACAATACCTTTGTATCATAAATTCAACGATTTTTGATATATTTTTAATCTCGTTTTTGGTACTCTATGTTTTTGTAAATCTTTACTTTAGGGGAGAGTAAGTTGTCGTTTTCCTATGCCTTTTATTATGCGAGAAGTATTTTGGACGCTGTAAACGAGTGTTTTGTAAAAATCGCCAGTGTGGAGTACGATTTTAATGTAAAAATCGCCATTTGGAAAAAATACCTATCTTTTATGATTATGGAATACAATTATGGAAACGATAAAACGAATACTTGAAGATCGGATTGTAGAATGGATAACGCCCGGTAAGGCTATATTGATTTTTGGCGCTCGACGTGTGGGTAAGACGATTCTCATGCGTAAGTTGGTAGACAATTATCCCGGACGAGCGATGATGCTGAACGGGGAGGATTTTGACACATTGGCTCTGTTGGAAAATCGTACCATAGCGAACTATCGTCATTTGCTGGAAGGAGTAGAATTGCTTGCTATTGATGAGGCACAGAACATTCCTTATATCGGCAATATACTAAAACTGATCGTGGATGAAGTCGATGGTATCCGTGTGTTGGCAAGTGCGTCATCATCATTTGACTTGCTTAATAAGACCGGGGAGCCATTGGTCGGTCGGGGTACACAGTTTTTGCTTACGCCTTTTTCCCAGCGTGAAATAGCGCAGACGGAAACGGCACTGGATACTCGCCGGAATCTGGAGGCACGCTTGATCTACGGTTCGTATCCGGAGGTAGTGATGGCTGGTAGTTTTGAATGCAAGACAGATTACCTGCGTGATATCGTCAGTGCTTATCTGTTGAAGGATATTCTAACTATTGACGGCTTGAAGAATTCTAATAAAATGAGAGAGTTGCTCCGGCTCGTTGCCTTTCAATTGGGTGCGAAGTTTCTTATGAAGAACTGGGAAAACAACTTGGCATGAGCAAGACTACAGTAGAGAAGTATCTCGATCTGCTGGAAAAAGTGTTTGTCGTGTATCGCTTGGGAGCCTATTCCCGCAATTTGCGCAAGGAAGTGACTAAAGCCGGGAAATGGTACTTTTATGACAATGGTATTCGGAATGCTATTATCGGGAATTTTTCGCCTTTGGCTATCCGGCAGGATGCCGGTGCGCTTTGGGAAAATTACTTGATAGGAGAACGACGAAAGAGAAGTTTGAATGACGGAACAGGGAAAGAGTTCTATTTTTGGCGCACTTATGACAAGCAAGAGATAGATTTAATAGAAGTGCACGCCGAGCAACTTACCGCCTTGGAGATCAAGTGGGGAAACAAAATGCCTCCTGTGCCGAAAGCTTTCGGGGAAGCATACCCTCACGCGGAGTATCACGTGGTGAACAGGGATAATTATTTGGAATTCGTGTAAGCGGTTAAATAATTTGTCTTTTCCAGAGTTTATGCAAAAAATCGGTTGCCGGTAAAATTTCTACACCGTTCATGACGCGTGGGGTGCGATCGAGTGACACGACGATTAGGCGCGCCTCGGGATGTTCCTCGCTAAAAGCTTTTAATCCTTTCAAGTGGCGGGATTGTACTTCTTCCGTGGATTTGATTTCAATAGCAATTTTGGCATCTCCCAGTATCGCGTCCACCTCGTAGCCGGATGTCGTGCGCCAATAAGATAGGGTATTGGTATTGTCAGTGTACCCGAGGTAAGCGATGAGTTCTTGAATGATGAGATGTTCAAAAGCATGCCCGAAATCGACGGAGCCGGGAGCTAGTTCATGACGTTTTGTTAGATAATTGACAATCCCCACGTCGAAATAATAGAATTTTGGAGATTGTATTAATCGTCTTTTGATGGCTTTCGCGTATGCCGGAATCATATATCCCAACATGGTTTCGGATAGAATGGAGAAATATTCTTTTATCGTGGGTGCGCTAACACCTGCATCGGTGGCAATGTTGTTATAATTGACAATTTCCCCGTTTGTAAGAGCTGCAATTTCAAGGAAACGGCTGAATGAATTCAAGTTTCTTGTTAGTGCTTCCGCTCGTATCTCTTCTTGTAAATAGTCGCCAATGTATGCTTGTAGGCGTTTATGCGGGTTTTCTATTAAATAATGTCTGGGAAGCATACCGTTGTTGACAGCGCGTATCAGATTGAAGTCGGGGAGTTCCTCGCTAACAAAGGGGTAGAGTACGTTTCGCACGGCACGTCCCCCTAGTAGATTTGCTCCGCTTCGTTTTAGTTTTCGTGCACTTGACCCGCATAATATGAAACGAATGCCCCGATTGGTGATAAGCCAATGCACTTCATCCAATAGTTCCGGAACTTTCTGTACTTCATCTATAATGACTAAGTCCGATTCTCCGGATAACATAAGTTCCTCCCGTAAAAGTGACGGACGACGGTGTAAACGTTCGAATTCATCTGCTTTTAGCAGGTCGTAATATTTTGCTTCGGGAAATAAACTATTTAGCAATGTACTTTTCCCCGTTTGTCGTGCTCCCCATAGGAAAATGCTTTCTGTTTTAGCATCGTCTAGTTTTAAGTATCTTGTTATCATTGTATAGTGCTTTAGAAAATCATGAAAATCTAAAGTACAACTTTAGAAAATCATGAAAATCTAAAGCACAACTTTTGATTTTCACAAAACAAAGATATGGAATTTTCTATTTTCTGTGGCATTTTCTGTGACATTTATTCGGAATCTTCCTCCGTTTCCTTTTTGGGTTTCCCCTCGACGATGATGATGATTTCGCCTTTTACACCTTTTTCGGTGAAGTGTGTGATCAGTTCTTTGAGAGTACCCCGCTGGAAGTCCTCGAAGAGTTTGCTGATCTCGCGGGCAACACAGGCATGGCGGCTTTCCCCGAAAAATTCAGCCATTTGCTCTAACGCTTTGACAAGGCGGAAAGGGGATTCGTAGAAAATCATCGTGCGGTCTTCCTCGGCGAGGGAGATGAGTTTTTTTTGTCGTCCTTTCTTTTGCGGCAGGAATCCCTCGAAGCAGAAACGGTCGCAGGGAAGCCCCGAATTGACGAGGGCGGGCACGAAGGCAGTTGCCCCGGGCAGACATTCGGTTTCTATACCTTGCTCTATACAGGTACGGACGAGCAGGAAGCCGGGATCGGAGATACCGGGTGTGCCCGCGTCACTGATCAAGGCGACGTCCTCTCCGCGGGCGATGCGTTCGGCGATGCGGCTCACTTGCTGGTGCTCGTTGAACTTGTGGTGCGAGAGCAGAGGGGTGTTGATCTCGTAATGCTTGAGCAATTTCGCGGATGTGCGGGTGTCCTCGGCAAGCACGAGAGGTACTTCTTTTAATATACGGAGTGCTCTTAGCGTGATGTCTTCAAGGTTGCCGACGGGGGTAGGGATAAGGTACAGTTTTGCCATATAATTTGAAAATTGAAAGTTGAAAATTGAAAGTGAGGTTTCAAGATTCAATGATTTAATATCCGCAAAGGTAGGAATATATCTATGATTTTATTCATAATTTGACGATATTTCTCTTTTAGAGAGGAGATGCCCGCCGAGTGTTTGGGGTGATTTACAGAGATTTGGGGACGTAAATATCGCTAAAAGCGTGTGTTAGTGAAAAAAAAATAGTGATTTCTTTGGTTGGAATGAAATTTGCCGTATATTTGCAACCGCTAAAGCAAAATATGGTCCGTTCGTCTAGGGGCTAGGACGCAAGATTCTCATTCTTGTAACACGGGTTCGATTCCCGTACGGACTACAAAGCTGATAATAATCGGCTTAGCGATGGTCCGTTCGTCTAGGGGTTAGGACGCAAGATTTTCATTCTTGTAACACGGGTTCGATTCCCGTACGGACTACCGAGAAGGTAGTGGATATTTAATGGTCCGTTCGTCTAGGGGTTAGGACGCAAGATTTTCATTCTTGTAACACGGGTTCGATTCCCGTACGGACTACAAAGTTGAATTAAATTAATTTGTAGAGATGGCAAATCATCAATCATCAGAAAAAAGAATACGGCAGAGCGAGAAGAGAAAATTACATAATCGTTACTACGCTAAAACTGCTAGAAATGCCGTTAGGAAACTACGTGCGTTGACTGAGAAAGAGGCTGCAGCAGATTTGTTACCGAAAGTTTCATCTATGTTAGATAAGCTTGCGAAAAAGAATATTATCCACAAAAACAAAGCTGCAAACTTGAAATCGAAGTTGGCTTTGCACGTGAATAAGCTGTAATTTCAATAGACATAAGATATTAGGGTAATAGGTCTTGAGCTTGTTACCTTTATTTTTTATGTGTCGGGTAATCTTGAGAATTTATTCTTAAGATTTTTTTTTTATTTTGAAAAAAAATGGTTACATTACCGGCTGTAAAGATAAGGTTATGGCTGGAGAATATATTCCTATTTCCTCGTGGGCGGAGGATGATAAGCCCCGGGAAAAGATGTTGGCGAACGGCGTCGCCACGCTTTCCACAAATGAGTTGCTCGCTATCCTGTTGCGCTCGGGAAGCGGCGGGGAGTCTGCTCTTGATCTTGCCCGGCGTATGCTGGCGGATTGCAATAATGACTTGAATACTTTGGCGCGCTTGTCCGTGACGGATTTCATGAACCGTTACAGGGGAGTGGGCATGGCAAAAGCAGCCTCGATTATCGCCGCGGTGGAGATCGGGCGGCGCAGAGCGTTGGCTGCCGCCCGAGAAGAGCCCGTGCTGACGACAAGCCGGGATCTGTATGACTATCTGCAACCGCTCATCGGGGATTTGGATCACGAGGAGTTCTGGGTGGTTACCCTTTCGAGTGCCTGTCGGATAAAGTCATGTGAACGTTTGTTCTCCGGAGGTATGGAAAACACGATTATCGATATCCGGATGGTGTTCCGGAAAGTGTTGGAAGCCAAAGCGTGTTCTATCGTTATCGCGCACAACCACCCTAGCGGTAACAATCGTCCGAGTCCGCAGGATATTGCTCTGACGAAAAAGATTCAGGAAGCGGGAAGGTTGTTGGATATCATTCTGCTTGATCATATTATCGTTTGCCCCGATCGATATTATAGTTTCGCGGATAATGGGATGTTGTGAATTTTAGATTTGATGATTTTAGATTTTAGATTGAGGGCGTAAATCACTTAATTGTTATATCTTTGTGGCAGCATATTGTGCCACATTGACACTCGTTTTGTTTGTCAATGTGGCATGTTGACTTGTTGGCAGGGATTTTGCTTGAAAAAAGTAGCTTAATTTGTTTATTCATAAAAAAATATATACGATATGTCAGAAGAGAAGAGAGCGACTCACGAGGAAGAACTGGAGGAGTCACAGAATGTTGAGAATGAGGTAGAAAAAAAGTCTCACAAGAAGAAAGAGGATAAATCTTGCAAAAAGGAAGAGAGTAAATTGGAAGAGTTGGGACAAAAGCTGGCGGAGATGAATGACAAATATCTGCGGTTGTCGGCGGAATTTGATAATTACCGGAAACGTACTTTGAAAGAGAAAATGGAATTGACGAAGAGTGCCGGGGAGCAGATATTGACAAATATTCTGCCTGTGGTGGATAACTTCGAGAGAGCCTTGAAGAGTATGAGCGTGTCAAAGGATGTGGCAGCCTTGAAAGAAGGGGTGGATTTGATCTATGCTAATTTCAAGACGTTCCTAACGCAAAACGGTGTAAAGGAGATCGAGACGGACGGGGTGGATTTCAACACGGATATTCACGAGGCTGTGACCACTATTCCCGCACCGACTCCCGAATTGAAGGGGAAAGTGCTGGATTGTATCGAGAAAGGATATTATTTGAACGATAAGGTGATGCGTTTCGCGAAAGTGGTTGTAGGCGAATAAATTAAGATTGCGTGGTAATGGAAAAGAGAGATTATTATGAAGTGTTGGGCGTGTCTAAAAATGCCGATGCTACTGAAATAAAAAAAGCGTATCGCAAACTGGCATTGAAGTATCATCCGGATAAGAACCCGGGTGACAAGGAGGCAGAGGAGAAGTTCAAGGAGGCTGCCGAGGCGTACGATGTGTTGAGCAATGACGATAAAAGGCGCCGTTACGACCAGTTCGGACACGCCGGGATGGGTGGTGCCGGTGGTTTCGGTGGTGGAGGCATGAGCATGGATGATATCTTCTCTCATTTTGGGGATATCTTTAGTGGGATGGGCGGTTTTGGCGGCTTCAGTGGTTTCGGCGGGGGCGGACGTTCAGCCCGTAGGGTGAACCGGGGTACGAATCTGCGGGTGAAGGTGAAATTGAACCTGCAAGAAGTAGCTACCGGAGTTGAAAAGAAAATTAAGGTGAAAAAATACGTGGCTTGCCAGCATTGTAGCGGCACGGGTGCGAAAGACGGGAAGTCTTTCACTACTTGCTCGACCTGTAACGGTTCGGGACAGGTTACCCGAGTGCAGAATACAATTCTCGGTGCCATGCAGACGACTTCCACCTGTCCCACTTGCGAGGGTGAAGGAAAGATTATTAACGAGAAATGTACCTATTGTAACGGAGAGGGCGTGTTGTTGTCGGAAGAGGTGATCACGATTAATATTCCGGCAGGGGTGGCTGAAGGGATGCAGCTGTCATTGGGCGGTAAAGGCAATGCTGCCCGTCGCGGAGGTGTGAATGGAGATTTGATTGTGCTGGTGGAAGAAGACGAGCATCCTGATCTGGTAAGGGACGGCAATGATTTGTTGTATAACGTGTTTATCGGTTACCCCGAAGCGGTTCTGGGAGAAACGGTAGAGATTCCGACGATAGAGGGCAAGGTGAAAGTGAAAATAGAGGCAGGAACTCAACCGGGTAAAATATTGCGCTTGCGCGGAAAAGGTTTGCCGGACGTGAACGGGTACGGGAAAGGTGACCTGTTGGCGAAGGTGAACGTGTGGATTCCGAAGAACTTGTCGAAAGACGAGAAAAAGTTAGTGGAGAAAATGAAAGAAACGACTGGATTCAAGCCCGGAAGTAATGACAAGAAAAGCATATTCTCCAAGATGAAGGATTTTTTTGAATAGAACAAATTTATGATTACACTGACACAACTGGAATATATTGTAGCCGTTGACGAGCATCGGCATTTTGCCACGGCAGCGGATAGTTGCTTCGTGACACAGCCGACGCTGAGTATGCAAATCAAAAAGTTGGAAGACGATCTCGGTGTAATCATTTTTGACAGGAGCCGACAACCGGTGGTGCCCACGGATATCGGGGCAAAACTGATCGCTCAGGCACGGACGGTTTTATCGGCGACACAAAGAATAAAAGAAATTATCAACGAGGAAAAACAGGAGGTGGCAGGCTCTTTGAAGATCGGGATTATTCCCACGTTGGCCCCCTACCTGTTACCTATTTTTATAGGGGATTATATCCGCCGTTATCCAGCCGTGAAGGTCGAGGTTGAGGAGTTGGTATCCGAAGAGATTATCAAGCGATTGAAACGGGACACGTTGGACGCGGGCATTTTTGTTACGCCTTTCCATGACGAGAAGATCGTGGAACGCCCCGTCTTTTATGAAGAAATGATGATCTACGCTCACGCCGGTCATGAACTTTTGAAGAAGAAAGACGTAGAAATACAGGATATCGCCACTCCCGATATATGGATGCTGGGTGACGGTCATTGTTTTCGCGATCAAGTGGTGAACTTGTGCGATATGCACGACACGCAGCACAAGAACCTGCCCTTTGATTTCGAGAGCAATTCGTTGGAAACATTGATGAAGATCGTGGATAGGGAAGGCGGTTTTACTTTAATCCCGGAACTGGCATTGTTGTATATGACGGAGGAGAAAAAAAAGCAAGTTCGTTCGTTCACGACCTATAAGCCTTTGCGGGAGGTGAGCGTCATTTATTCGCGCCACTATACGAAGCAGAAGTTGATAGACCTGCTTTGCGAGGATATCAAACAGGTGGTCCCCCCGGGAATGTTGAAGAAGGAAAGAGGGAGGATCGTCGAATGGAAAAAATAAGATAAATGTAATACCCTAAGAAGATGGATAGTATCAAGAAGAGTTTTTTAGAGGCACAGCAGGTGTTGGCTGATTTTGTGGCGGATGACGAGAAGTTGAAACAGGTCGGGTTGGCAGCCGAGATATTATCCCGGATTCTGAAAAGCGGCGGTAAGGTGATTAGCTGCGGTAATGGCGGTTCCATGAGTGACGCCATGCATTTCGCGGAAGAACTTACAGGACGCTTCAGGGGTGACCGCCCGGCATTGCCTGCCGTGGCGATTTCCGACCCGACGCATTTGACGTGTGTAGCGAATGACTTCGGTTTTGATTATGTGTTTTCCCGGTACGTGGAGGCGCACGGGAAAGCGGGAGATGTCCTGCTGGCTATCAGCACGTCCGGTAATTCGGCAAATGTCGTGAATGCCGTGAATACAGCGCATGATCGGGGAATGCTGGTGATCGGGCTGACAGGTAAGGACGGCGGTAAGATGAAGAATTTATGCGATGTGAATATTTGTGTCCCGTGGAATGGTTATTCCGACCGGATACAGGAGATTCATATCAAGATTATTCACATCTTGATAGAACAGATCGAGTTGCATTTGTTCGGTGAATAGATATAAAGGTGTATGACACATATTTTTTTTAAACGAAATAGTTATGGGAAATAAAATTAATGACCCTATCGCCCGATTGATGGGGTTGAGGTACAAGTCACATCCGTGGCATGGGTTGGATATCGGGCCGGATTTTCCGGCAGTGGTGACAGCATTTATCGAGATGGTGCCTACCGATACGGTGAAGTACGAGTTGGATAAAGTGAGCGGTTATATCAAGATTGACCGTCCGCAGAAGTATTCAAACGTGGTTCCTGCGTTGTACGGTTTTTTGCCGCAGACTTATTGCGGGGATCTGGTTGCTGACTATTGCATGGAGCAAACCCAGCGGGCGGATATACACGGTGACGGCGACCCGTTGGATATTTGCGTGTTGACAGAGAAAACGATATCCCACGGGGATATTATTGCAGAGGCTCGCCCGATCGGGGGATTCCGTATGTTGGACAAGAACGAGGCTGACGATAAGATTATCGCCGTGTTGAAACATGATGCCACGTATAGCGTGTATAACGATATATCCGAGTTGCCACACGTGGTGATCGATCGTTTGAAACACTATTTCCTGACCTACAAGGATCTTCCGGGAGAAGAACGCCGCACGGAAATTACCCACGTGTATAATAAGGAAGAAGCCTACGAGGTGATTCGTAGAAGTGCGGAAGACTACAAAAATCACTTCCAAGGCTTGGAGGATATCTTGAGTCGGGTTTAAACGTGAATTGATTCTGTGATTGTCGATTGATTGATTTCGTGATTCTATAATCACCTAATCGTCAATCATAAAATCACTGAATTTTTTTATCCTCCCCACCCTTCGCGATCGAGGCTGCGATACTGTATGGCTTCGGCGATGTATTCGGGTTTTATTTTTTCACTGTGTTCCAAGTCCGCTATTGTGCGGGATAGTTTTATGATGCGGTCGTATGCTCTGGCTGATAGGCCGAAACGTTGCATAGCGATTTTCAGCAAGGCGGTGCATCTATCATCCAAAAGACAATATTTTTTCAACAGAGGTGACGTCATCTGGGCGTTGCAATATATGCCTTGATGCTCGCGGAATCGGGCAGTCTGTATTTCTCTGGCGGCAATCACCCGCTCGCGAATGGCGGCACTGGGTTCGCTTTCGGTGTTGCTGGTCATTTTATCCAGTTCGACGGGGACGACTTCGATATGTATGTCAATGCGATCAAGCAGAGGACCCGATATTTTGGACAGGTATTTATGCACGGCTCCCGGCGGACAGTTGCACTCTTTGGTGGGGTGATTGTAGTAACCGCAGGGGCAGGGGTTCATGGAAGCGATGAGCATGATATTTGCCGGGTATTCCACGCTGAATTTGGAACGACTGATGGAAATCATCCGGTCTTCCAGCGGTTGGCGTAAAACTTCCAGTACAGATCTCTGAAATTCGGGTAGTTCGTCAAGGAATAATATTCCGTTATGTGCCAGTGAAATCTCCCCGGGTTGAGGCCAAGAGCCGCCACCGACAAGAGCCACGTTCGAGATCGTGTGGTGGGGGGATCGGAAAGGACGGTTGACGATCAGGGAATTGTTGTTTTGTATTTTTCCCGCGACGGAGTGTATCTTGGTTGTTTCGAGAGCTTCTTCCGTGGTCATGGGCGGCAGGATTGTCGGTAATCTTCGGGCGAGCATGGTCTTTCCCGAGCCCGGT
This sequence comes from uncultured Butyricimonas sp., assembly GCF_959596855.1. Taxonomy (NCBI): domain Bacteria; kingdom Pseudomonadati; phylum Bacteroidota; class Bacteroidia; order Bacteroidales; family Odoribacteraceae; genus Butyricimonas; species uncultured Butyricimonas sp. Next base: position 38,384 of record NZ_CAUFYA010000030.1, on the reverse strand, counting down.
GAGCCAATCATGATCATATTGTGTCCGCCCGCGGCGGCGATTTCCATGGCTCTTTTCACGTTCTCTTGTCCCTTAACGTCTTTGAAATCCAATAATTCGTTGTCGGAGTGCTGTTTCATGATTTTCCGGTCGAACACCGCGGGGGAGAATGATTTTTCTTTTTTCAAGAAAGCAATGACCTCGTTGATATGCCGGAAGCCATATACCTCGAAATCTTGAACAACAGCGGCCTCATTGGCATTCTGATGGGGGAGGATGATTCCTTTGAATCCTTCTTTTTTCGCGTGAATGGCAATGGGCAGTACGCCTTTTACGGCTTGCAGGCTTCCGTCAAGGGACAATTCGCCCATGATGACGTAGTGTTCCAAGTCGGCATCAGGAAGTTGTTCATTGGCAGCCAGAATACCGATACCTATCGGGAGATCGTAAGCGGAGCCTTCCTTCTTCACGTCGGCGGGAGCCATATTGATAATAACTCTTTTACCCGGGATTTTAAGTCCTATTTCCCGGAGGGCGGAATCGATGCGTTGTTGACTTTCTTTCACGGCATTGTCCGGTAATCCCACGATGATGAATTTAGCACCCCAGAGGATGTTTACTTCTATTGTAATTGTAATAGCATTGATGCCGTACACGGCACCGCCGAATATTTTGACTAACATAACTGTCGATCTTTATTTCACATACAGGCAGGTAAGTTAGGATTATTTTACACGGAAACAAAATGGATAGGGTTATTTTTTCTCTTCGAGTTTTTCCAGTGAAACTTTTTCTCCGTCGAATTTGGCATACGTGAAATGAGTAATCCAGTCTCCCGTGTTGATATAATAGCTGGATTCCGCCAGTTGCATAAAGATGGGAAGGTGGCGATGACCGAAAATGAAGTAATCGATGTGCCGTTCCTGCAATACTTTCTTGCAATACAGCACGATCTCTTCTTTGTCATCTCCCAAGTATTCTCTTGCGTCTATTTTCCCGTTTCCTTTTAGTCGGGAGTGTGATGACCATCTGTTTGCCAAAGCGATACCCCAGTCGGGATGAATCAGCCGGAAGCATCTTTGCAGGAAACGATTGTGGAAGGCTTTGCTGAGGAAAAGATAGCCTTTGTCATTCGGGTTGAGTCCGTCGCCGTGTCCGATAAGGAAGGATTTCCCGTTCATTTCGATTTCGAACATAGAGGTATGCAGGATCACCCCACATTCCTTTGCCAAGTAGTCGAACGCCCAGATGTCATGATTTCCGGTAAAAAAATGAACTTTTATCCCGCTGTCGGTGAAATTGGCGAGTTCTGCCAGAAAGCGCACGTGTCCTTTGGGAACCACGTGTTTGTATTCGAACCAGAAATCGAACATATCACCCAACAGGTAGAGCTCCGAGCAAACGGGTTTTATCTTTTTCAAAAAATCCACGAGCATCAATTCCCTTTCCCGGTTATTTTTCAATAGTTTGGCACCCAAGTGTGCATCGGAGAGGAAATAAACGTTCTTACCCTGCATGATGATATGTTCGTTCTGTTTTTATTATTTCTTCAATAAAGTGTTCAAACGATCTTCCAGACGACTGCCGTACAAGTTCTTGCCGACAATCTCTTTTTTCTGGTTGATGATATAGTTTGCCGGAATATTTTTGATGTTCCAGCTTGCGGCAGCTCTGCTTTGCAAACCACCTTCATCCCATACGCAAATCCAGTTGATCTTGTTCTGTTTTATGATTTCTTCCCACAGCAATCTGTTTTTATCCAGACAGACCATGTAGATTTCAACGCCCTGTTTCTTGAATTTGTCATATACCGTTTTCATCTCCTTGATGTATTCCTGACTTTCTTTGGCGGTGATTAGCCCGAAGTCGAGCACGATATATTTATCTTTCAGGGAGAGCAATGATACCGGTTTCCCCTCCGTGTTGGGAAGAGTGATGTCCGGCAGAGAACTTTCCGAGTTGTTGATCACGGCTGCCAATTGCTGGTTGCGGATCGCTTGGGATATTTCTTTCAAATGGTTCATGATCGCTTTCGTGTATTGCGATTCCGGGTACAAAGCGGTTAATGACGATGCCACTACCTTGAAATAATGAAGGTCTTCTATCTCGTCCATGATACCGAGATTTCCTCCGATTTTCTGGTACAGGGCGTAGTAGGATGCCGGAGAGGTTGCGTGTTTGATGATAAAATCCCGGGTGAAGTTGATCTGTTTGTTTATAGCCTCCTCCCAAGCTTTGGCGTATTCTTCTCTTTGTTTGTCGTAAGCAGGCTCCTGTGGCAGCGCCTGATAGGATTTTCTCAAGGAGTCGGTCAGCGTGATCGTACGATCGAGTTGGAAGTTTAATAATTTGATCCACAATGAATTTTCCGATCCATCTACCCAATAGTTGTTCTTGATGTCATCGAGTTTTCCACTTATTTCTATTTTTTCTTCCGGAGTGGCGATGATTGTAACCTGCTCGTTATTAGCGAATTTTAGCGCATAGAAGGTCGGTAGGTCAACATTAATCTTGAAAGTAAACTCTCCTTTCTTGTTAATTTTTGTTGAGTCTATAACTTTCCGGGAACTCACGTCAATTTGTTCCAAGTATACTTTCGTGTTGTCCGCGTCTTTGATGGCTCCGGTGATCTCGACATTCGTTTTCTTGCTGCAAGAAGCGATAAGAACTACAAATAGCCCGAATAGTAATATTTTTCTCATAGTTTGTTGGAATGATAAATAATCTACATCTATATTGAAATTCGAAAGTAATACTTTTTTTCGATTTTTTACATCAATAGAGAGAGAATTTGAATAAAAAAACCGTTAATAAATTGTTAATGCTCTGTTTTAGAGTATGTGGATTGAAATAAAGTTTTATTTTTGCAAACGATGAAACAGCAAAAAATGAATATACGCGCCCTTTTGTTATTGGTTGTTTTCCTTTTAGGGACAATCGGGGTAAATGTGAGTAAGGTGTACTGCCATCGTTGTCAGGAAACTTATTCGCGTTTGATATTCATTCCTGCTGATACGCCGTGTCCTTGTACGCACGGTTGTGTTTGTTGTCACTCGTGCCATAATATGCACAAAAAGAATTGTGATAACGCGAAACAACAGCATACATATTATAAGGTCTACGGCGAGTGGGCTGCTTCTCATTTCGAGGTGCAGTTCAGCGATATGGTGATGGAGGTGGATTCTGCCCCTGTCTTTTCCGATCGTGCTACATCTATTGTCAAATCATTTAATCCTGCCTTGACGTACACGGATAATTCTCCGCCATTGGAGTTGCTGTGTACATTCCGTTGTTGATTTATTTCTGTTCCGTGAAGAAGGAATCCCCGCGGGTCCCTTTCAGACTGGTCGTGCGTGTATGCTTGGCCGAGAAGTATTATGTGTGAATTGAAACTAAAATCAAGAGCGAAAGTAATTGTATGAGAAATCTTTTTATTATGGTGTGTTTGTTCGCGTCCTTCGGATTGCAGGCGCAAACAATTAAAGGCCGGGTTATGGAGGAAACAGCCGATGGCGAGGAACCGCTTGCCGGGGCAAACGTGTATTGGGTTGGAACGAGCAAAGGAGCCGTGACGGACGGTAACGGAGAGTTCAAGTTGAAGTGGGAGAAGGTGGGAAAGTTGGTAATCAGCTTTATCGGTTATCGGTCGGATACTATTCAAGTGAAATCGACGGATAAGTTTGTTACCTGTACGTTGCAATCTGGGGAGTTGTTGGATGAAGTGAACGTGCAAGCCCGGAAGCAAAGTACGGTGATGACGACCAATCGTCCGTTGATCGAGCAATTGATTACGGGGGAGGAATTGTGTAAAGCCGCTTGCTGTAACTTGGGCGAAAGTTTCGAGACCAATGCGTCCGTGGATGTTTCTTACGCGGATGCGGTGACGGGAGCAAAACAGATTCAGTTGCTCGGGCTGACGGGAAAATACGTGCAGATGATGACGGAGAATATGCCTAATTTTAGGGGACTTGCTTCTCTGTACGGGTTGACTTATATTCCCGGTCCTTGGATGTCGGCTATTTCCGTGTCTAAAGGTACCGGTTCGGTTATCAACGGCTACGAGTCGATGGCAGGCCAGATCAGCGTGGATTACAAGAAACCCCGTGATCCGGAATTGTTTTCGGCAAACGTGTTTACCAGTAGCGAGGGGATGTACGAGTTTAACTCTAATTTCAGTATCCGTTTCAATGATAAATGGAGCACGATGTTCCTTTTGCACGGGGACTGGATGGAGGAGCCGCACGACGGGAATAAGGACGGTTTTCTGGATATGCCCGAAAAGACACAGTATAACGTGATGAATCGTTGGGCGTACAAGGATGATTCTTGGTTCCTTCAATTCGGTGGAAAGTTTATCGACGAAACTCGTGAGGGGGGACAAACCTCGCACGGGGGACATGCCGAGCCGAATCCGACCTACGGGCTTTACAAGATAGGTATCGATACGCGTCGTTACGAGGGATTCTTGAAGTTAGGGTATCTGATGCCTCAATACGAGAACACGAGTATGGCATTGCTGCTGAATTACACGGATCACACGCAGGATTCGTATTACGGGAAGAAAATATATAATGCGGGACAAAAGAGTTTCTTCGCTAATTATATTTATCAGTCCATATTCGGGAATAATCCGGGACAGATGTACTCGGCAGGTATTAGTTTTACTTATGACAAGTATGACGAGGATTTCCGCGATCAATTGGTCGTGGCGGACGGACTCGAGGGGGTGGATGCTACTTTCAAGCGCGAGGAGCGTGTTCCGGGGGCTTTCTTCCAGTACACGGGAGAGTTTTTGGACGAGCGGTTTGTCGTGATGGCGGGTTTGCGTTATGATTATCACAATATTTTCGGTAGTATCTGGACGCCCCGGGCTCATATCATGTATAAGCCGGATGAGTTCACGAATATAAAAGCTACTTTCGGGCGGGGATTACGCACGGCGAATATTCTCGCGGAGAATAGCTACCTCTTGGCTTCTGCCGCTAATTTTTACGTGGAAGGTAAGTTATTGGCTAAGAATCCTCACTTGTTGGACGAGTTGAAGATGGAAGATTCTTGGAATTTCGGGGCAAACGTGAACCGGAAGTTTACTTTGTTCGGACGCACGTTGAATGTTAATCTTGATTACTATCACACGAAGTTCAACGATCAAGTAGTAGTGGATAACGAAACGACATTCGATCAGGTGAATTTCTATAATCTGGAAGGGAAGTCCTATTCCAATTGCTATCAGGCAGAGGTGAAATACGAATTGATTCCTCGTCTGGAAGCGACGGTGGCATATCGTTATAATGACGTGAAGACCACGATTAAGGGAGAGTTGAGACGTACCCCGTTTACCAGTCGTTACAAAGGTATGGTGAACTTGTCGTATTTCACGAACCTGAAAAAGTGGCAGTTCGATTTCACCACGCAGTTCAACGGTTCCGGTCGTTTACCCGAACAGGGAGGCATTGCTGATGAGTTTCGGGTTGCACCTCGTTTCGATGCATTCCAGATTATGAACGCTCAGGTGACAAAATATTTCCGCTTGTGGAGTGTTTATGCCGGATGCGAGAATATCGGCGATTTCACGCAGAAAAATCCGATCGTGAACGCTCACGATCCTTGGAGCAGTACGTTCGACTCGTCGAAAGTCTGGGGCCCTCTTCATGGACGTAAATTCTATATCGGTTTGCGTTTTGCTTTAGACCGGAAAGGATGAGATAAAAACTAAAAGATAAAAGTTGAAGACTAAAAATTGATAATAAATAAATATTTGAATATGAAAACAATGAAGATTTTATTTACGCTGGTAGTGTTCGTAATGATGGGTTTAACCGTGAATGCGCAAGCAAAAAAAGATACGACTGTTATTTTCAAGGTGGGTATCCATTGTCCTTCTTGTAAAGCGAAGTTAGACAAGAATATGCCTTTCGAGAAAGGGATAAAGGATTACAAGTTGAATATGAAGGATTCTACCGTGTTGGTGACCTATCGTATGGATAAGAACTCCTTGCCGGGATTGAAAGCGGCTATCGAAAGACATGACGTGAAAGTTCTTGCTTTGTGTGACAAAGACGGTAAAGTTATCAAATGCGACAAAGGACACAAATGTTGCAAAGAAGGTGCAAAAGCAGAGTGCAAAGGAGATTGCAGCCAATGTGACCACAAGAGCGGAAAGCATGAATGTGAAGGCAAATGTGATCATCACAAAAAAGATCAAACGTGCAAGGGAGAATGCGGTGACAATTGCTGCTCTAAAACCGGAAAGAAAGAAGATTGCTGCAAAAAGAAATAAGAGGAAGGTGTGTCGAAACACACCTTCTCGTCCGTAAGGTCTGAAAGTCCATAATGTCGTAAGGCCAAATGTACGGGTGATGTATGTATTATGATAGTGTATATCATTGCGTTATGAAATAATGGACTTTATGGACTTTAGGAGCCGAAGGCTCGACTTTATGGACTTTACAGACTAAAATAGGGTGGCAAAGCCACCCTATTTTTTATTGTTCCTGAATGAATTGATTCATTTTCTCGAAGTGACGTTCCATGTCTTGTAGAAGGCGGACTTGCACTTTTGTCCGTTGCAGGTTGTGCTCCGGGTAGGTGATCGGGTAGTAATGATCACCGTCAAGGTAATCCGTCAGGAAACGTACCGCTTGCAAATAGGTCATCAGAATACATCCTTGTGCCAGTGTTTTTTTCTCTCTTAGGGTAAAGAGGTGTTTTGCCTTTTCCATGAATCCGGCAGTGAACGCCTCAAAAAATGCCATGTTGAATACCACTTCATCAAGGTTGCGGGTTTCTTCCCCGGCCGAGTTACAAGCGGAACGGATGGCATCCCCGAAATCATAATGCACGATTCCCGGCATCACGGTATCCAGATCAATCACGCATAGCGGGCGATCGTTGTGGTCGAACAAAAGATTGTTGGCTTTCGTGTCGTTATGTGTCACCCGAAGCGGAAGGAACCCGTCGTCTTTCAGCTGCTGTAATTCGAGCATTTGCTTGTCGAATTTCTTTAAATATTCGAGCAATTCTTTACTTGACTCGATTCTTTCAGGGCTGGCTTTTGCCAGTGCTTCCTTTAATTCTCGCTGGCGTCGGGGAACGTTATGGAATAAAGGAATCGTTTCCGTCAATAATCTGGCGTCAAAATCGGATATCCGGTTTTCGAATTCGCCGAACCCGATACCCACTTGATAAGCGATCTGGGAGTCCGGAATGACGTCGTAACTCTTTGAGCCCTTGATAAACAAGGAGAGAGTCCAGTAGTTCCCTTCGTAATCCTTGTGATACGCGTTTCCTTTGTCCGTGTAGAAATACGTGATGTATTTACGGGTGATATCACTCACCTTGTGCCGGATAAGACGGTTGCGAATGTGTCCGCATACCAGTTCCTTGTTCTTCACGAGTTTTGGAATATCCTTGAATACGTTGCTATTGAGCCGTTGAAGGATATATTCAACATCCTCATCTACCTTGACGAGATAAGTGTCGTTGATGTGCCCGGACCCGTAAGGCGTGGCCGACACGAATCGACCGCTGGATACGAACGTGTCGTATATCTTCTTTAGTTTATCCATGGCGTTGTTTTTTTTATGTTTTCCCGTTGTTTTTTTTATTTCCCCATGTCCGTGTACAGCCCTTCCCCGTCGAATTTTTGTAGGGCATTGTTCACGAGTTCCGTGTCTTCCTTGTAAGTGACACCAAACCATTTTGCGCTGGTGTTCAGTACTTTCACTTTCACGGTCTTCTGCTTGATCAGTTCGTCTACCACGAACGGGATGTATATCTCCGATTTCGGGTTATTGCTGTTGGCATGATAAAAGTCGACAAACTGTTTTTCGATTTCTCCGAAAAGCATAGGCGTGAATCCCCAGAAATTCATGGATACCACATCGTCCTCGTGGAGGATAACACCGGAGTCCATGTCTTTGATAACCGTACCTTCACGTCCGATTTTGGTGCGTTCCGTGATGCTGGTCAGGAAGTTGTCTTTGTCCGCGGTACATACTCCCCGCGATACGGTACCGTTTTCCGACAGCGTGGCTGCTAACCGGTAACCGGCAAGGCTGAAACAGTTTTCGTCCGGATTATTTGCGATGAAATCATGCATCTTCACGAAAGCGTCACGACCGTAGAAGTCATCGGCGTTGATAGCGATAAAAGGTTCGTTGATACTGTCTTTTGCCGACCAGATAGCGTGTGCCGTACCCCACGGTTTCTCCCGTTCGATAGGAGGCATATTCCCGGGCAGCCGATCCATTTCCTGAAAGCAATACACGGTTTCCACCAGACTTTCGGCATATTTCCCCACGGCTTCTTTAAATTCTTCTTCAAAGCTGCGGCGGATGATGAAAACGATCTTGTCAAATCCGGCATGCACGGCGTCATAAATGGAGTAGTGCAATAATGTTTTTTTGTGCGGTCCCAACAACGCGAGTTGTTTCAGACTACCGAACCGGGAACCCATACCGGCTGCCATAATGAGCAGGGTGGTTTTGTTTTTCTTTGTTTCCATAAATATATTTAATTTCTTATGAATAATCTCTTGTTAGGGCAAAACTAATAAAAAGTCGGGAAAGAAGCTAGCAAGATGTATTTGTTTTTATACTTCCTCCGTGATGTCGGGTTCCGGAAGTTGAGTCGGGGCATCTTGGGTGGGCAATGCTTCCACCGAACGCAGGTGGCGTTGTATGGCACGGGTGCGTTTTCCCATGACTTCTTCAAGTTGGTTGTTTGCCGTCTGGAGATTCTTTTGAGCTTTTTCGAGCATCCCGCCGAATTTGTCAAACTCGGTTTTCACGGCGCTCAAGATACGCCATACTTCGCTGCTTCGTTTTTGGATGGCTAAGCTACGGAATCCCATTTGCAGACTGTTGAGAATGGCGGCAAGTGTGGTTGGTCCCGTCACGATGACATGATACTCCTGTTGTAACTGCTCCAACAGCGAGGAATGGCGAATCACTTCCCCGTAAATGCTCTCGAAAGGAAGAAACATGATACCGAAATCGGTCGTGTGTGGCGGGTCGAGGTATTTCTCCCGGATGTCTTTTGCCATACCCCGGATGGTCTGCTCTATATTGCGGGAGGCGGTTTCTACACGTTTCGGGTCACCGCTCTCGTGGGCTTCTAATAGTTGTTCGTAGATATCTTTCGGGAATTTAGCATCCACGGGGAGATAGACGGAGTCTTCGCCGTTGTCTTTTCCCGGTAGTTTTATGGCGAACTCCACCAGTTTGTCCGAGCCTCTCTTCGTTTTGACATTCGTGTCGTATTGTTCCGGTGCAAGGATTTGTTCAAGAAGCATGGAGAGCTGTACTTCTCCTATTGTTCCGCGTATTTTCACGTTGCTGAGTACTCGTTTTAGTCCTCCCACGTCTTGGGCGAGAGTCTGCATTTCTCCTAATCCTTTCTGCACGCTTTCGAGTTGTTTGCTCACGAGTTCGAATGATTGACCGATGCGCTCGTGAAGTGTTTTTTGTAGTTTTTCGTCCACGGTGGCACGCATCTCTTCCAGCCGTTTTTCCGTGTTTTGCAGAAGCTCCTGTTGGCGGGTACTCAGCTCGCCCAGTTTCTCCCGTTGCAGGCGATTCGAGGCGTTCATGCTTTCGGTGAAACTTTTCTGGAACGCTTCTATGGCGGCATTTGTTTGTGTGGTGATATTTTTTAGTGCTTCCCGGTGCTCCGTGCGAAAATTGTTGAGTGATGCGGCAAGTTCTTCTCTATCCTGTCGAGAGCGGTTCTCGTCCGCTTCCCGGTTATAGCGGAATTCCTCCCGGAATGCTTTTTCCACGCGGGCTATACTCTGTTCCAGTTGAACAAAAGATTCCCGGGCATCCGTGCTCTTTCGGGTGCGGAGCAAGATTACGAGCAGTATGATATTGAGGAGTAAAAGTGCTCCCCCGGTGATATACATGAATAATTCCATATTTCTGAGCCTTTAACGGTTCAAAAATATGGAAAATTACTCAGAGTTTGGTGAACTCCTGTCGGATTTGTTCCCGCTCGTGTGGAACGAAAATCAGTGCGGTCGTGTCATACCCCCGTTTCTGTGCCCTGTGTATAAGGTCTTGCAATTTTTGGGGAGGCAGTTTCGGCGTACGGCTCACGATCCAGAGGTGGTCGCATTGTGAACTGCCGATGAGGGCTGCGCTGTAATCCTTTTCAACCTCCAGAATGTGGTAGTCCGTGTTGAAAACCAGAAAAAACGTGACTCTCAGCACCCCGGGGCGAGTGGTGTCCGGGATATGTACTCTCCCGACAATCTCTTTTTTCTCTCCCGATAGACTGTCCCGATAGCCGCATCCGATGACTTCTATGTCGCCGTCGGGTTTGACAACATAGTTGGTTGTTACTCCGACCAGCCCCCGCTCGAAAGGATGGTCAAAACGTGCAATTTCATACCATAGGCCGACATACTTTTTCAAGTCGAGTGAGTCGATTGCCCGGTTGTTAATCGTTCCGTCGGATTGCGCTGTTACTGACGTGATATTGCATCCGACAAGCAATATCGCTACTAATAATGTTTTCATAGTACGAGTTGACAGTAAGGTGTTTAGTTACTCGTGATACGTGAAGCCGGGAGGTGAGGTTAGTTTATAAGGTTTATAAAGTTCATAAAGTTTATAAAGTTTATAAAGTATTCTTTAGCGAGTTCGTAAGGGTGTAAAGCCCATAGAGTCACGGGTGTTAATTGTCCGTTAGTGCTGTTATAAATAAAGTGCCCGCTAGGGTTTATTACTTTATGAACTTTATAAACCTTATAAACTTTATGAACTCATTTATTCTTGTTCGCCAATTGCCCGCAAGCCGCATCTATATCTTTACCTTTGCTGCGGCGGACGTTGACCACGATGTTCTTGCTTTCGAGGAAGCGAACGAATTGATCCCTGTTCGCATCGGGACTGTGGCGGTAGGGTGCGTTGTCGACCTCGTTATATTCGATGATATTGATTTTCACGGGAAATTGACGACAGAATAGCGCCAGTGCTTTGGCATCCTCAAGACTGTCATTTACGCCTTTCAGTAATAGATACTCGAAAGTGGGGCGAGTCCCTGTTTTGTCAACAAAGTATTTTATCGCTTCTGCCAATTCTGGGAGCGGGTATGCTTTGTTAATCGGCATGATTTTATCCCGTGTGGCATTTATCGCAGAGTGTAGAGAAATAGCGAGGTTGAAACGTACGTTGTCATCGGCAAGGCGCCGGATACCTTCCACTATTCCCGAGGTGGATAGCGTGAGGCGTGAGGGCGACATGCCCAATCCGTCATTTCCCGTGATACGGTCTATCGCTTGCAGCACGTTGTCGTAGTTCAATAACGGTTCTCCCATTCCCATGAATACAATATTGGAAAGCGATGTGCCTCTTTCTTCCGCTAGGCGTTTGACGGCAACTACTTGGTCGTATATCTCTTCCGGCAGCAGGTTGCGGGTGAATCCCAATCCTCCCGTGGCACAAAAACTACATTTCAGTTTACATCCCACCTGTGAGGACACGCAAGCTGTCGCTTTATCCCGGCTGGGGATAAGAACAGCCTCGATCAGATTACCGTCGGGCAACGTGAATCCTAACTTTGTAGTACCGTCGCTGCTTTCTTGCCGATGAGTAAGTGTACCGGTCTGTAAAGTGAATAGTGAGGCAAGACGTTCCCGGGTTTCTTTCGACAGGTTCCTCATATCATCAAAGTTCGTAACTCCCTTTTGCCAAAGCCATTGCCATATTTGCTTTGCCCTAAATGCCTTCTCCCCGTGTTGCACGAGGATTTCTGCCAACTCCTTTTGTGTGTATGCCCGTATATTTGTTTTTTCCATGTGTATTTTGCTTGCGGTAACCTTTTATATTTTTTCAATTCCCTTTTCTGTTTGCTGTTGCAATTGGAAAATTTCTTTTTGTCGTTCGATTTCGATTCTCAGTTCTTGTTCTGAAGGCAGATAAGTTAGATACTTGGCAGCAAATAGTTGTGTATTATCATGTAACACGGAATAGCGAGCAATATCTTGACTTGTTTCGGCACAAAGAATCAAACCTATTGTAGGATTATCTCCTTCTGTTCGTTTAAGTTCATCGTACATCCTCACATACATGTCCATTTGTCCCACGTCTTGATGCGATATTTGTGTGGTTTTTAAGTCTATTAATATAAAACATTTAAGTATATAATTATAGAAAACTAAGTCTATAAAATAATCTCCGGCATCAGTACTAATATGTTGTTGACGTGCAACAAAAGCATAACCCTTTCCCATTTCCATGAGGAATTTTTGCAGGTGAGAAAGGATACTGCTTTCGAGTTCTGTTTCGGTAAAATCAATATTTGACGATAGCCCTAAAAACTCGGTAACGATCGGATTTTTGATAAACTCTAGTTTATCTTGTTGGAAAAGCTCTGTTTTTTGTTTCATCTCATCAACAATTGGCTTCTGGTGCTGAGATTGTAATAGACGGTAATAATATTGTGAAGAAATGTTTCTGTCGAGAGTACGTACACTCCATGTTTCATGAATAGCTTCTCGCATATACCAATTTCTTGCATTGATATCTGTTACACTAACCAGTCGTCTACAGTGAGACCATGTCAATTTTCCACACACTGTGTGGAAAATTTCGGGAGAAAATTCTATATAAAACTGTCGACAGTAGTACAACAAACTTTTTGAAAATCCTTTGCCAAATTCATGAGTGAGTTCCTTGGATAACAACTTCAAAAGATAAACACCGTAATCGGCTCGTTCTTTGCCTTCTTGTTCCTGTTCTACAATACGTTTACCAATATTCCAGTAAGTTTCCAACATGGCGGAATTAATCGTTACGTAAGCCTTGTGTTTGCCTTGTTGTACTATCTGTTTTATATCTTCAACAAATTGTTCTTCTAAAGAATTTTCATAATGACTATGCTTGTTTGATACTTCGCTCATTGATTTGTTTTTTCCATGTGTTGTCGTTTTCTACCGCGAAGATAAGGAGAAAACCGGAAAGTAGGAAACTATGCAGTTGTAATAGAAAATAGTTTCCAGTGTCACTGAAAAGTAGTTTCCAACGCTACTGGAAACTATTTTACCCTAAAACTCTATCCAAATATCATTCTCTGAAAAATATTCCCTCAATTTATGAATTGCTCGGCTTTTCAATACTTTGACGGTATTCACGGCAATGCCCAATTCTTCTGCGATCTCTTTCGTGTTGTTCCCGGCGAGGGAAAGGTCCACGATTCGCTTGCATTGAGGAGGAAGGGCATTGATGGCTTCGAGTAACAGTAGATTCGTTTCTTGCTCGATAATCGTGTCCCACACGGAATCTTCTTGTTCATTAATAAACGTTACCTGCTCGTAACGGTTCTTTTCACGGGCGAGTCCCCGGAGATAATTCAGGGATTCGTTGCGCACCATGATAAACAGGTAATTTTCGATGGATTCCAGATTCTCGTGTTGTTTTTTGTTTTCCCAAAATTTGATGATCACCTCTTGAGCTATATCCTGTGCGGCATCCGAATCTCCGGTTATTTTGAATGCAATGGCGCATAAAGATGCGAAGTACTCTCGGATAAAATCTCCCAGATCAAAATGATTGCCCGTGACCTTTTTATTACTTCGCATATAGAAATCTTTTACTAATCCAATGAAGCACCACTACAATATTGGATGAATAAATGTGCAACAAATATACACATTTTTATATGATTCCTGCAATACGTGGTTTTGTCTTTCTTGAAAAATCAAGGAGTACGATTGTGATTGTAAAATATTTTCAAAAAAATTATCCTCTCGTGTAATACCAAACGATAATCAGTGGTGTCTTTAGATAAAATGTAAAAGAATGAAAGAATTTCAGAGTCATCAAATCGCACGGATCATCTTACGCGTAAGATACGGCATCGCAACCGAAGAGGAGAAGCGGGTGTTTGAGGTCTGGATTAAAGGGGGCGAAGGGCGGCAGGCACTTTGTGATAAGATTGTTGCCGACGAGAGTTTGAAGGAACATTTGAATTTGAAATCGGGATACGATCTACAAACGGACTACGGGAAATTGCAGTCCGATATTTTGCGCTCTTTGACGAGGCGGAACAGGCAAAAGCGGGTAAAACGTTATCTCTTGTGGTGCGGTAGTGCCGCGGCAGTCTTCATACTGGGGAGTATGCTCCTTTTCGAGTACGTGCTAGATACCCCGAAAAAGGTACAACTCAAGAAAGTGGAAATTGCCAAGGTGTTGCCTTCCGCGGCGACAGTACAGGATAAGGTAATTCTGGTTTTGGCGGACGGGGAAAAAGTGGGGATGACCAAGATACAACAGGATTCCACACGGGTGGGGACAGCGTTGGTCATGGGACAGGAGGACAAGTTGGTTTACGATTCCGACCGGATGCAAGCAGACTCGGTGATGCCGGATAAGTTGGAGATGAATAAGGTTATCACGACAACCGGGGGCTTCTACTCTTTGGTGTTAAGCGACGGAACCCGGGTTTGGCTCAATTCCGAGAGTGAATTGGAATTTCCCGTTCTTTTCGGCAAGGGCGAAAGGGTGGTACGCTTGGAAGGCGAAGCGTTCTTCGAGGTAACCCCGGATGCCGCACGGCCTTTTATCGTGCGAACCAACGATATTTGCACGAGAGTGTTGGGAACCTCTTTTAATATCAAGGCCTATAAAAACGAGGCTGATGTGATTACCACGCTTTTCACCGGAAAGGTAGACGTGGCGTCATTGGCGGATACCACTGGCAAGGTGGTACTTTCACCCGGTAAGCAGGCAGGTTGGAATCCACAAACCGGGAAATTAAGCGTGTCCGAGGCGAATCTGGATAACGTCATCGCTTGGAAAGAGGGTATGTTCATGTTTAACAAGGAAAATATAGAGGTTGTGACCCGGCAGATAGAGCGTTGGTATGGCGTGAAATTTATTTATGAAACCGGGGCAAAGAAGGATTACACGTTCAACGGTTACTTCAGCAAGGACGAAACGCTGAAGTCTATCTTGGAGGCGTTCACCTTCACGGGGGGACCTGAATTTAAAATCGAGGGAAATGTCGTGTACGTAAGAAATAAATCATAATAAAAAGCAAAATGGAGCAACTTTGCGGGCGCTCCACTTTGACGACCTTGTTCAGCGACAAGGCTAATGTTAAATTTAATATCACAAATCTATGAAAAAAAGGACGAAACCAAAAGTCTTTTCAGGACTTTTATGCACGTACAGAAGAGCGTTTAGTGTTTTTTCACTTTTCGTGGTACTGTTGCTGGGGTCTGCCTCGCTTTTAGCGCAGCAGGCAAATCAGAAAACCATTTCATTTGACTTCAAGGATTTCAGCGTGTTGCGGGCACTGCATGAAATCAACCAACTCGGGGGAAACGTGGTCACCTTCCGGGAAGAGGTCGTGATGAAAGAGGCGAAAAAGATTACTTTGAAACGGGAAAAGATCACTGTGTTCGAGGCGGTAAAGGCTTGCTTGGAGGGAACTGGATTAACCTGTTCACAACAAGCAAATGGTAAAATTCTTGTTGGGCCGAAACAAGAAAGTACTTTAATTCAGGTCAGCGGTCGTATTGTGGATGAAAAGGGAAATCCTATTGCTGGGGCGACAATCATGGTCGTGGGAACAACGCAAGGAGTTGCTTCTGACGCTGAAGGACGCTATACTATTGCCGCTAAGCCGGATGATGTGTTGCGGGTTTCTTTTATTGGTTTTGAAACAAAGATTGTTGATATTAAAGGGAAAGAGAAGTTGAATATTCGTTTGGAATCCACAGAGGAAAATTTGGAAGAGGTAACTGTCGTGGCTTTTGGAGAACAGAAAAAAGAAAGCGTGGTGTCGGCGATTACTACTGTGCGTCCGATGGATTTGAAATCGTCGAATAGTGATTTGACGGCTAGTTTTGCAGGTAAGATTGCGGGTATTGTTGGTTGGCAAACAGGGGGGCTTCCCGGAGCATTAACGGAAGAAGAGATGAACACAAAGTTTTATATTCGCGGAATTACTTCTTTCCAGACGGATGCTAATATTGACCCGTTGATATTAATCGATGGCGTAGAGTCTTCTAAATTGGATCTTTCTCGTATTGCACCAGAAGATATTGAAAGTTTTAGTGTGATGAAAGATGCTTCTGCTACTGCTATGTATGGAGCTCGTGGTGCGAATGGGGTAATTTTGGTAACAACAAAGAAGGGAGAAGCTGGTAGTGTTTATGCTTCTGTTCGTTACGAGGCAGTAGCGTCTATGCCAACGAAAGAGATTGATGTGGTAGATCCGATTACTTATATGAAAATGTATAACAAAGCGTTAGTCGGACGGGATCCGGAGGCAACGCCTAAATATAGTGTGGAAAGAATAAATCGTACCGGTTCCCCCGATTATCCTTCTTGGGTATACCCCGCGAATAATTGGTACGATGTATTGTTTAAAGATTATTCCGTGAACCATCGGTTTGGTTTGAATATTCGAGGTGGTTCTGATATTATCCAGTATTACGTGTCGTTAAATTACAACCGGGATAAGGGTATGTTAAAGACCGATCGTTTGAATGATTTTGACTGTAATATCACGAATTCAACCACTTCTTTTCGGGCTAATTTGAATATTAATTTGAATGCGGGAATCAAACTTGTGGTGAACTCTTCGGCTTCATTGGATAAATATCATGGTCCTTACGAGAGTGCCCAAGAAGCATATGCGTTGGCTTTTGCGGCTTCACCCGTAGATTTTGCACCCATGTACCCAGGGGATGATAATAGTAATTGGCCTCACCTTCGTTTTGGTAGTTCACTGAGTTTACAAAAAAATCCTTATTCGTTGATTCACAGTGGTTATTTGGAAAGAACGAGGTATTCCGTGACAAATAAAGCTGAATATATACATAATTTGTCTAGATTACTGAAAGGTTTGGAGGTACGGGCAAGTATATCGTTGACTCAAACCGGTTATTATTCAACGCCAAATACAACTTCACCTTATTTGTATGCATTGGAAAACTATGATTTTGAAACGGGTAAGCATAAATTGGCTCTTTTAAACTCAATGATTTCCGATAGAACATTGAAACTTGGGCAGACTTCCAGTACGGCAAGCACCCAAACGACGTATGAATTACGCGGTTTGCATACAGCAGCGTGGGGAGATCATCAAACTAGTTTAACTGTGGTTTTGAATGCTTTGGAGTCAACTGCTTCGCCGGCTTCTTCTATTTTGAACGGGATGGAACATCGTAATTTAGGACTTTCCGTGAGAGGAAGTTACGGGTATAAAGACCGTTATTTTGTTGAAGCTAGTTTCGGGTATAATGGATCCGAGCGGTTCGCTAAACAGAATAAGATGGGATTTTTCCCTGCTGCTGGAGGTGCATGGATTGTTTCTAAAGAGCCTTTTATGAGCGCAACTTCAAATTGGTTGTCTTTTATGAAATTTAGAATCTCATACGGGCAGGTTGGTAATGATGGAATTATAAAAGAGCCGCGTTTCGTTTATTTACCTTTATTGGATCGTCAAGTGACAGCATGGAATCCTATGCCGGGAGGAACTGAAATGAAAAGATACCGAATATATTCTTACGCGAACGAGGATATAAAATGGGAGATAGCGGAACAAGTGAATCTTGGATTGGAGATGAAATTGTTTGATGGTTTGTTGGATTTCACGTTGGATGCTTATCAAGAGATTCGCCATAATATTATCGGTAGCAGGACAACGATTCCATCGTCCATGGGATTTGAGATAGCCCCGTTGGCTAACATTGGAAAAGCCAAATCTCAAGGAATAGATTTTTCCGGTAAAGTGCAGCATGCTTTTTCAAATGATTTCTGGATGATCTTGAATGGTACATTGACTTATAATAAAGCAACTTACCTAAAGATTGAGGAAGCGACAAATAAACTGGTATGGCAATTGAAGAAAGGGCATGAACTTTCTCAACAAGTAGGATATATTGCGGAAGGACTATTTCATGATCAAGCTGAAATAGATAACGCTCCGGTTCAAGGAGGAGATGTTATGCCAGGGGATATTCGTTACCGGGATTTGAATAATGATGGAGTGATTGATGTTAATGATGCCACTCATATCGGATTTCCCGAAACTCCGCGTTTGACGTATGGTTTTAGCGGATTCGTGAATTATAAAAACTGGGAATTTAGCTTTTCTTTTCAAGGTTCTGGACGTCGTTCATTCTTTATGAATCCTGCATTAATTTCTCCGTTTGTTGGTGATAATGCCATGTTAACGGCTATTTATAAAGATCATTGGTCGGAAGATAATATGTCGAGAAAACCTTTTTGGCCTCGGTTATCGACTCGGAATCTTGTGACACACAATCCCCAAGAAGATTGGTATAACGAGAATAATAACGAGATTCGTAAAAGTACATATTTTATGCGTGAATGTAGTTTTTTGAGGTGTACGGCTTTGGAACTAGCGTATAATTTACCCGATTTGTTGAAGAATAAATTGAAAATGCAAAACGTGAAGTTTTTTGTTCGAGCAAACAATCCGTTTTTGATTACTAATTTTAAAGTATGGGATGTGGAACTTGGTGAAAGTGGATTTAATTATCCTATTCAAAAAACTTATACTGTTGGCTTAAACTTTAGTTTCTAATTTCAATAACGTTAATTATGAGATATGTTATATATTTAATATTGCCATGTATCTTTCTTTTAGAGGGATGTAAAGATTATTTGGATTTGGTGCCGGAGAAAGATATTGAAACGGTAGAGACCGTATTTGAAAAAAGAGAGAATGCGGATGAATGGTTAAAGACGTGTTATTCTTTTTTAGCGGAGGAACTCGCTTCCTGTAGTGGTAATCCGGCAATATTTGGTTCTGATGAGGTGGTTAGTGGGGAATACGTGAGGGGGTGGCAAACCACTATTGTGGGGTTTAAAATTGCAGATGGATTGCAAATGTCCCAAGAGCCTTATGCGAATGTTTGGACAAAAAATAAATTTTACGCAGCCCTCCGTTATTGTAATATTTTTATCGAGAAAATCGATGGAGTATACAATATGGAAGAATTGGAAAAGAGACAATGGAAAGCAGAAGTAAAAGCCTTGAAAGCTTTATTATATTTTGAGTTAGTTCGTCGCTATGGTCCAATCGTGTTAGTTCCCGAGAATATTGATGTGAAATCATCCATTGATGTAATGCAACAACCTCGTAGTCATGTAGACACTTGCTTTAAAGCGATTGTCAATTTGTTGGATGAGGCATGTAAAGATTTACAACCCTTCGGAAGTAAAGCTCCATCTCGTTATGCTTATTTCAACTTAGAAGCGGCAAAAGCTTTGAAAGCAAAGGCATTGTTGTATGCGGCTTCTCCGCTTTTTAACGGTAATGAATTTTACGTGAATTTCAAGGATAAAAATGGGAATTCGCTTTTTAGTGAACGGTATGATGCCGAGAAGTGGAAGTTTGCGGCTTTAGCGGCCGAGGAGGCTATAGAGATTTGTGAAGCCAACGGTCGAAAATTATACGATGAAGCTTTGTCCGAGAAAACAAAGTTGTTGAACGATATGCAAAATATAGAACATTCTGTATTGGCTCCCAGTTTAATTAATAACGAGGCATTATTATTGATACGGCCGAGAAATTACGGCTATGATGAAATTCATCCTTTTATATTGCCGCGATTTCCGAGTAACGATTGGTCAAATTATAATGCTGCGGCAATGGGTATTGTCGGTCCTAGTATGAAGATGGTGGAGATGTATTATACAGATCATGGTTTACCAATCGATCAAGATAGAACGTGGAATTATGCCGGTCGTTATCAGATGGGAAAAGAGACGGATACAAAATATAATGATGTTGTACCTTTAAATTCTGCCGTGTTGAATTTGCATTTACACCGGGAACCTCGTTTTTATGCTTGTGTCGCGGCTGATCGTTGTTATTGGAAAAGAGGAAGTAATATTTTGGTGAATGCATATAAGGGTGAACAATTAGGAGTGAAAGAGGATATCATCTCTAGTTCTTATCCTCAGAATTTGTGTGGCTACTGGATCAAAAAGTTTTTGGATTCTTCTATTGGAACTGTAAATTATCCCAATGAAATATCAGGTAAAGATATTCCTTATCCGTTTTTGAGAGTGGCTGAACTTTATTTGATGAAAGCAGAGGCTTGGAATGAATATGAAGGTCCTAAAGTTAATAAGGACCACGTGTATGCTCCTCTGAATGTCGTGAGAGCAAGAGCGGGAATTCTAGATGTGGAAACGGCTTGGAGGTCTTATGCCAAGAATCCGGAGAAAGTAGACACCAGGGAAGGTATGCGGGAAATTATTCGTCAGGAAATCAATATCGAGTTTGCATTTGAAGGACATAGATTTTGGAATATTCGTCGTTGGAAAACAGCTCACGAGGAAATGAATGAAAAACTTTACGGGTGGAATGTTTTGGGAGAAACAGCCCAAAAGTTTTATAATAACTTTAACGGTCCTGTTGTTGTTTGGAACAAATTGAAATTCGTGTCGCCTCGGGATTACTTCTTCCCGTTAAGAAGCGAGGAAGTTGTCGTGTCGAATTATGTACAAAATCTAGGATGGTAACTATAAAATAGCGTGGATATGAGAAGAATATATTGTTTTTTTATTCTATTACTTGGAATTGTCGGGTGTTCGAATGACGATAAGGTAGATTTTGATATCTCGATATCGGAAAAAGATATCTCGTTTAAACCGATAGCTGGCGGGGCGGTGATGTATTATAAATTGCCTAATGATAGTGATATTTACACTATTAGAGTAAGCTATAAAGACAATTTTGGTAACGAGATTGTACGGGAAGGATCTTATTTATGTGATTCTCTCGTATTGGATGGTTTCACGGAAGCTTGTAGTAACGTTCCTGCTTCGGTGTCACTTTTGAATTTGGAAGAGAGAAAGTCTACTCCATTGAATATCTTTTTTGATACAAAGGATGCCGTTCCTGTTGCGTTCTTTAAAGGTGCCGATGTTTCTCCTTGTTGGGATGGTTTTCAGCTAACCTACGGTCCGCAAGAGAAGGGGACGGGGTACGCCCATGTGTTTTACGTGGGAATGAATCCGCATACTCAAAAACAAGATACGTTGTTAGTGAAGACATTTCCTATACTACAAAGAGGTGATACACTTACGTTTACCTTGCAACAACAGCAGGATATGAATACTGTCGTGGTGAGGACCGAAGATTTCAGGGGATACAAGGTGAAACAACAAGTATGGGAAAATGTTGAGGCCTATAAGATGGAACAAATGGCTTCATCGGATTTTGAATTTCTAGATCCGCTTAAACTGAATATGGAAGACGAAACGCATGCGGTTGGAGTAAAATATTTATTCGATGGGGATAAAAAGGGAGAACGACGTTTGGGGATTTCTGGTGATAAGTATTATACTTTTTTGTCAAAACCGGATGCCGTGGGTAAATATTGGATTATTGATTTGAAAGAGGGCAAAATTCCGGCATCAGTTCGACTGTACGGGATGTTATTTGTTAATAGTTGGACTTGGATATGGAATTATCAATACGTGAATAAACTTCCGAACGAAGTTACTGTTTACGGTTCAAACGATAAAGATGATGCCACCTCGTGGAAAAAAATAGGCTACTTTTATCAATCTCCCGAGGCGAGAGGTGAAAATGATAAATGGGCTTATAGATGTAATTTATATCCTCAGATAACCGAAGTTCAGGATTTAAACGAGAAACAACCGGCTTACTTGAATGTGGAGATCGGTGTTAGTAGTGATCGTTACCGTTATTTGAAATTAGAAGTGAATAGTGTGTTTAAGAATACTGTTTATGGTGACCTGAACCTTAATAATTATGTGTCATTTCACGAATTAGAAGTTTTTGTAAAAAAGGAATAGTGTATGAGGAAGTTATATTTACTTGGATTGATTTTTATCTCCTTCATGATGACCATGTGTCAAAGTTTGGAGGATACGTATAGTGATTATGCCGGCGACCATGTGATTCGTTACGTGGGAAAATGTTCTGATCTATCGGTGGTGTCTGGTTGGAAACGTCTGTATGTGGAGTGGACAAATGGAGTGGATCCTGTTGTAGAGAATATTAAATTGACTTGGATGACAGCTGGTGAAATTTCTGATACCTTATTGGCTCCTGATGTGACATCTTGTAATTTATTGAATTTACAGGATGGTTCTTATGAAATAACAGTATGTGGTGTAGATAAAGAAGGAAACATGTCTTTGCCTATTACGGCTTACGGTCGCCCGTATACTCCAAGTCATGAAGCTGTTCGGGTATTTACACAAGGAATTACAAAATGTATACCGGTTAAGAATAATTTGATGTTATTTTTTGATACTTGGCAAGATAATATTTCTAAATTGGAAATACATTACACGAATATTGCGGGAGAGAAAAAAATATTCCCGATCACTCGTGAGGTTTGTTTGGAAAATTACACGCTTTTGAAAGATGTAAATTTAGAAAAGGGTGTGTCAGTGGAAAGAGAGGGAAGAATCGGGGAATGTCCAGACTTAATTGTTTTTGAATCTTTGGATCTTTTGGATCGAAAACCAGCATTCACGACGGATTTCACGACATTAGCTCAGCAAAAATATGGAGTAGAAGAAATAACGGATGCTTTCATCAATGATTTGGAAGAATTGGAGATTGATTATTCTATAACTTCATTAGAGGATATCTTGTATTTCCCGAATTTGAAAAAATTAGTATTAGGGAAAAATCGTTATTTATACGAGCCGTATTTGAATACGAATAAATCGGCAAGTACAATTGAGGAAAATCGAAAGAGTTTGTTCGTGCTTGATATCGCTCATGAATTATTGGGAGTAGTGGTGGAGCGTTATAATCAACATTATTTCCCGAATATGAGTTTTTCTTATATGCTCGAAAAGGGAAATCCGGTATTGCCGGAATTAAAATATTTGGATGCAACCGATTGGGAAATCACGAATTCGATTGAAGATAGTAAAGATTATGATTCACATCTTGAGTATTTGTTGGATAATAATCCGAATACTTGTTGGGAAACACAATTGCAATCTGCAAGCATTCGTCTTTATGATTTAGTAATAGATATGAAATCACAACAAGCTGTGTCGGGGTTGAAAATAGTTCAAAAGAATTTTGAGCCATCTTCGGTACAATCAGGTCCTTATTTATTACCTACGAGTGTTCGGGTTCTTGTTTCAAAAGATAAGATAACATGGGATATGCCGATGTATGTTGATTATAATACGTTGGGTAATACAAATGGGGAAATCACTTTGTTGCAGTTTCCTGTTTCTAAAAACATACGTTATATTAAATTACAAATAAGTGATCGAGTTTTTGGGAATAATTTTGGCGTGACATTAGCTGATGTTGCTGTGTTTTGATATCCTTATACGTTCGTCGTTTGACGAGAATAATTGAGTAAAAGAGTATTCAATGAGATTATTTTTGAGGGGGGATAGTGGAATTATTTGAAAAGAGTAAAGAAAAATAATTTGTTAAAGTGTGTGTAAAGAGGGAGTAAGGGATATGTACTTAACTCCCTCTTGTTTTAAATTTTGTATTAACGAGGGAAGGCATTTCTATTTAAGTAATAAATATTGATTTGACAATTATTCTTTGTATGTGAGATAATCGGTCATGCCCGTCGGTGATTTTTTCATGAGGCATAAATTTAATTGTCAATGAAAACAGATTTATCGGGTGTAAGTGCACCTTTGAGGGTGTCACCGCTGGTGGCAGATGGCTTGCTTATTCGTCAGGACGAGTATTACAAGAAGTATTTTTATGCCGAAATCGTTTGGATAGAGGCATCGGGTAATTATTGTTATTTTCATTTTAAAGATAACTCCCGGATTACCGTGGCGTGCCGTTTGGGTAGCGTGGAGTGGCAGCTACTGGACGCCTATCTTGTTCGTGTACACCGTGGTTTTATCCTGAACCTGCGTTATGTCGACACATGGGCGGGCAACTCCTTGCGAGCCGGGGAGAAATGGTTCCCGCTGGGGGACTATTACCGGAAAAACGTGTTGGCTTGTTTTAATATACTGGATACTTCCCGGGAAAACCCGAAAAGGGGGAACGGGGAGTAATCGTGTAATTTAATATTCACCGGTCTCGTGGATAAATTTATCGACGGGCTCCGGTGAATGTTTTATAATATCACATCATAATAATGCATCGTTATGATGATTCTGAAATTTTGGTTGTGTGTTGCGACTATTTTGTCTATACAAAAATGCTTTTTTCCTTTAAACTGACCAAAAATGCAATAATAATTGAATGTTTTTCAAGTTGATATAGAGAATGTCTTCAATAATAAGAATTATTCGTCAGTGTATTGATGAATAATTGTCGATTTTGTTTCAGTATAATGAAAGATTTTTCCCGAGAGAGAGCCGTGAGCGGTTAAAACTGTTTTTACGGGGAAAATGAATCTCGTGTTTTAGGCGTCTGTGTCAGGTTACAGGGTGTTTATACAGTTATTTGGCTGTCTGTGTCATTTCGTTGGTGGGGGGACGTGGGGGAAATATCTTTGTATCGTTGATTTAAAAATAAAAGATGATGAGAATTTTAAAGAACGCGGTACAAGAGGTCGGAGATACCTGAGGAATTCTTCGGGAAGACGGGGAGTAATCCCGGGGAAGACAGGGAACAAAGTCCTTTTAAACTCCTTTCAAAGTCCTTTTAAAGACCTTCGGGAAGGTTTTTGAAAGGAGAGTGATAGGAAAGAGAAACGAACGAGAGTGTTTATTAGTTATTGTTTTCAATTTAATCAGTATGGCTAAAACAGATAAGTTGATATCGGGAAAAGTCGGGAACACGGTTTTTTATCGGGTAGGAGCGGATACCCGGGTGCGGAGTACCCCGGCGGAATACTCGGACGCGAAGACGCCGGAACAGATGGATTGCCGTTCTCAGTTTATGGTGGCGATTCATTTCTATCGGCACATGGTGGTGACACCCTTGCGGGAAGTGTGGCGTGTGGCGACAGGGGGAATGTCCGCGAGCGGTTACAATTTTTTCATGAGGCTGAACATGAAGGTTTTTAAACCGGACGGGAAGATTGCCGATTTTTCACGTTTGCAGTTGGCGGTGGGGATGTTGCAGAAGGTGAATAATCTTCGGGGTGAGGTGGATGACCGGGACGTCGTAACCTTGACGTGGGAGGAAAATGCCGGGTTGGCTCCGGCAAGGATGGGTGATGAGTTAATGGTGGTCGTGTTATACGGTGATCGCTCGTTTACTCCCGTGTTTGAAGAAGTGCGTGCGACGAGGGGTGAGAGAAAGGCGATGATCCAATTGAACCGGAAGCGAGGCATGGCGGCACATTTGTATTGCTTTTTCCGGGCGAAAGAGGGAAAGGCGTATTCGTCGAGTCAATACCTAAGAATTTAGTGATTTACGATTTTAGATTTATGATTTTGCGATCAAGTGATCTCATTTTCAATTTTCAACTTTCAATTAAATAGATATGGCAAAAAAAGGATTTGATGAAAAGAAAAAGATGGAAGATGTTTATTTGGAGATTCTCCAACGTTTGGAAGAGTATCACCGGGATGTACGAATAGCGATCGAGACGGTGACACGGGTGCCACACCGCTTGATGAATACGGAAGAGGTATGCAAGGCGATGGATATTTCTCCTAAAACATTGCGTCGATATGCCCGATGGTTCGGTTTTTCGGTATGTAAGGTAGGAAATCGGAATCTTTATTTCGTGGCAGAGATTAAGAATGCCGTACTTAAAGGGTTGGGCTTTTGGAAGGAGTAAAGGGTGTGGTCAAGGCGGTTGGCGAGGTGGTCGATCGCCTGACTCTCCCGGCGAGGGAGAAACGGCAATTGGAATTGGATTTGCTACAGGTACTTGCGGAATGGGAGCGGACTCGGGTGGAGGCGCAATCGGCGGTATTGGTGGAGGAAGCGAAGGGAAGTTGGTTGCAGCGATCGTGGCGACCGTTGGTGATGTTGGTATTTGCGGTGATCGTGTTGGTCGGAACGTTCACGAACCTGCCGATTCTTGACGATACTTCCCGCTTTTGGGACTTGCTGGAAATCGGTTTGGGCGGTTACGTGGTGGGACGAGGCGGAGAAAAAATTCTGCAAGTCTTCACGCGAAAACGACGTTTTTAATTTTAGATTTATGATTTACGATTTATGAGTTCATTTTCAATTTTCAATTCTCAATTTTCAATTGTCAACCATCGGTTGATGGGCGATCGGGTACGTCATTTGGTTTGCGCGAAGAATACCCGGAAGCTGGTGGGACCGGACATGATTGTCTTGCACTATACCGCCGCGTGGGGAGCCGAGGCTGCCGCGATTTACCTGACAAGACCTGACGTGGGGGCTTCCGCTCATCTGGTAATCGGGCGGGACGGGGAAATCATTCAACTTGTGCCGTTTGACACGGAAGCGTGGCACGCCGGGCGTAGCTGGTACGCGGGGCGGTCGGGATTGAATCGTTATTCCATAGGGATCGAACTGGATAACCTGGGGAAGCTTCGTTTGTCGGGGGGAATGTTCGTTGCCGAGTGCGGGCGGATTGTCCCGGCGGAAGACGTCTTCGCGTACGAATCGGAAGGGAAGTTGACTTACTGGCATCGCTACACGAGGATGCAGGTGCAAACTTTGGCGAAAATTTGTAGCGTGCTGGAGGAGTACTACCCGATCAAAGATGTCGTGGGCCATTCCGCGGTCACGAACCGGAAAATCGATCCGGGGCCGGCGTTGGAGGAAGCGGTTAAAAATTTATGATTTACGATTTATGATTTCATGATTTTTGATTCATGGATTTAAGTGTTTACATTTTCAATTTTCAACTTTCAATTATTATGGCAGAATTTAATTCTTATTTGTTAGGTAAAGCGAGAAAATCAGTAGGTAACATCACGTTGTGTTACACGAGGAGTAAGAACATCGCGAAAGCGAAAGTATTCACGAGGAAGGATAACCCGACACCGGAGATACTGGCACAGCGGGCGAGGATGAAAGTGTTGGTACAGTTGTCCCGGAGTCTTTTACCGGTGATACGAAAAGGCTTCGTGGGGATCGGGAAGGGGTCGACCTCGAATGCTTTCGTGGCGGCGAACATGAAGGCGGTGACGGTGAACGAGAAGAACGAGGCAACCGTTAATTTTGAACAATTGTTGGTGGCTGCCGGGATTATCAATCCGCCGAAGGTGACTGTGACGTACAGCGAGGAAAACCAAAAATTCCTTTTCGAGCAAGAGGGGCAGGAAGAAGAGGACGGGTTCGCGTTGACTGACGACCAAGTGTACGGCGTGTTGTACGAAACGGAACGGGAACGGGCAAGGCTGGTAGTGTTGAGAGCCCGGGGTGAAAGTGGCAGTACCAGTTACGCGCTCCCGGACGAGTGGGATAACACGAAAGTGAAGGTGTATTGCTTCGCCACGTTGAAGAACGGAAAAAGATCGTCGGACAGCTTATTGATTCAGTGATTTCTGATTTATGATTGAGTGATTCCAGCCGCACGGGCTTCGCTCTTGATTTATGATTGGGTAGAGTTTTTCGGCGAATCATAAGTTTTGTTTGACTATCTTTTTTGAAGGGAACCGACTGCACGAGTTCTATTTTGTTGTGGTCGGTTCTATCTCGCTCATTTTCAATTTTCAACTTTCAATTGTATGAATTATTTTGTGATAGGTATGTTTTCGACTTTGAGTTTTAACTCGGTATTGTCGCAGATGGTGGATCATTTGTTTGCCGGGGTTGTTAGTATAGCAGGTGGTATCGTGAGTTCGATCGCCGTGGCTTGGGTGAAACGACGATGGGAGCGACGAAAACAATGAGGGGGGGAACCCTCTCATCGTTTATTTGTGTGTAATATTGAAGGAGATAATTCGGATGACAGAAAGTCTCTAATATAAATATGCTGGATGCCCTCGTAAGAGTTTTCAAAAGAGATTTCCCCAGACACGACAATTTTGGGATAGTTGTCTTTGATTCGGAGTAAATTACCAAATTCTCTTTTAATTGTTTCTTCTTTGGATAGTTCCACGGCAACTTGTACGTATATGGTTTCTCCTTTGCGTTGACACACGAAGTCGATTTCTTCTGACCCGAGAGTCCCGATTTTTACATCATATCCATTATATACCAAATGGTTGTAAACTAAATTCTCCAACCGGATACCCCGGTCTTGTCTTTTGTATCCTGCGATGACATTGCGAATCCCTAGATCTTCAAAATAATATTTTTCCCCTCGTTCAAAAAGACGTTTCCCTATAATATCAAATCTCCCAACTTTTTGAACAATAAAGGCATCTGATAGCGCCGTTGCATATTCTCCCACTACGTAAGGCGATATGTCTATTCGTTGACTTTTTAAAAAGTCACTGATGCTTTTAGAAGAAAATAAATTCCCGATATTATTAGCGAGAAATAAGATTAATTGTTCCAAGAAGGAGGTATTTCGGATATTTTTCCTTTGTATGACATCTTTTAACATAATTGTGGAGTAAATACTTTTAATATATTCTGTGATAACATCTTCTTCCATTGGTAAATGGAAGAGATAGGGTAATCCCCCGTAATGAATGTATTTTTCGAGCGAAATGTCATTGTTTTCTAATTTATGGAAGTCTAAGAATTCTAAGTAAGATAAACTATGGATTGTGAATTCTATATATCGTCCCCCTAATTCATTCGCCAAATCGCTTGAAAATATTTCTGAATTGCTACCAGTTATATAAATATCGTTGTTTTCTTCTAATGCCAAAGAACGGATAGCTAGCCTAAAATCTTGTATTTCTTGAATTTCATCAATGAAAATATAATTCATCCTGTCCGGATTAACTTTGGACTTCACGTAATTGTTTAATTCCATGAATGTTTTTATACTGATGAAATCAACATTTTCCTTATTGATGTAAATAATATTTGCATCAGTTTCTTCTTCTAAAATGAGGTTCATCAATTGATATAGGATGTAACTTTTACCGACACGGCGATGTCCTGTCATTACTTTTACTAAGGATTTCCTCATAAATGGTTTGATCCTAGTGATGTATGAATCCCGTTCTTTAATGATCTTAGGTGTATTCATTTTGTCTAAATATGATTGTAATTCTACGCAAATATACGATTTATTCTAAATACGATTGTAATATTTGGAGGCATATTTTTAGTTAATGAAATTTTTGAATGAAAATTTTTTGGTTAGTTGATTTTTTGGTTTTTATTATATATTTTTATGGAGCATAAAATAACGTTTTTTGTTCCTACGGGATAGAACATTAGGAAAATATATTAATGGTGGGGTGTAATTGATTTATTGTCAGGTGTAATTACGAGAATGGCGTGTAAAGATAACCATTTAATATTTTCGAGTCTTTGAAAGATTGAAGAATCTAGTTTAATGATATGTGCGGAGGAGAAATTATAATCTAAACATTTAAAAATTACAGACTATGAAATTATTTGGTTTTCTCTTATTGGCAAGTGTCTTGTTGAGTTGCGTTCGAAATGTTTCGGAAGAAAGTGTTGATGGACAGGAAATACGTTTTCGTTCTAATATTCAAGACTTGAAACCCGGTAGTTTATCCCGGGTGGATGGATTTCGTAAAGGGGATGAGGTGATTCTTTATATCGTGGAGCGGGAGAGTGCGGATGTTGTTGCTGTTCCTGCAAGTGAAGATCTTTGTAAAATGAACTATGGGCAGGAGGGCGATTTGACTTTTGCGGATGGTAGTGAGCATTATTATCCCGATGGGCGGATAGACGTGTACGGGTATTATTGGGAAAAGGAACATTCGGAACCACAAGAATTGGCCCGAATGAATGTTAGCGTGGAAACAGATCAATCTAACGGTTTGGATAAATCGGATTTTTTGTATGTGAAGGCGGCGGAGGGATATGCAAAAGATGCTGAGCCGATAAAATTGGAGTTTGAACATCTGTTTTCCAAGATCGTGTTGAATGTTGAAACGGAAACTCCGACCACTATTAATTTAGAACAGTTGGTGAATGTGAAATTGCATAGTGTTGTCACGACGGGTGTACTTGACTTGGGAACGGGAGTGTTGACAAATGGCGAGGTTAGTGATGAAGTCGTAATGCCGAAATCTAGCAATTCTTCTGTTATTATTTTGCCACAAGAGATAGAGAACAATAAGAAGTTGTTCTCGTTTCAAATTGCGGGGATTGAGGAGCCGTTTGAAGTAGAAGTTCCTGCCAATAATTTTGAGCAAGGGAAAGAATACACGTATAACGTGAAAGTGAATAAATACCCGGGTATGGGACCTGTTGAAATGCAGTTTTCGGTGTCAGTAAAAGATTGGTACTCGGAAGAGCCTTATGAGATTGTAATCGAAAAAGGAGAGGAAGTTGAAGTTTTGTTGACGGAGGTTGCTGCGGGAGTGGATATTAGTAAAGCAGATCTTTATCTGGCCTCGGGAGAAGTGAAACGGGAATTGAAAGCGATTGCGGTGGTGGATAATAAGATGAAGTTTGTTTTCCCTCGATTGGTGGAAGGAGGAAGTTTACGATTGGAGAAAGCCGTTTTTTACGTGGCGAATGGAGAGGCTTTCGAGTATTATTTTGAGGATAAAGAGTTAAAAGGTAACAATAATGATGAAGTCGCTTTGCCCGCCCCGAAGGTAGGGGATGCTTGGGCAGGAGGAACGATATTTGTAGTTGGAGAGGTTACTGGATACAATGAAACAGATAATGAATTTGAAACGAATATGGAGGGAATTAAGGCTTACAGGGGAAGGATAGTGGCGAACGAGTCGTTGGGAAAGTTGGAATGGTGTGACTTTAAGTCTAAAGGCTATACAAAATCAATAGGTGCGACAGATAAGAATAATGGGGCAATTAATACTGATGTCGTGAGAACCTTTATAGAAAACCAAGGTGAAGATATAACTAAATATCCTGCTTTTAATGCGTGTTTAAATAGAGGTGAAGGGTGGTATTTTCCCGCAATGAATGAAATAAAATATATAGTGTCGCAGTTAATTATATTGAATCCCAATATAGTAAAACAAGGTGGAGATTTGATAGATGATACTACTGTGTATGGAAGTTCTACAGAACAAGGAGAGGGGACTGTATCGGATTATTGGCGTACGGATAGGTTTGATGCTAAAGATAATGCTGCAATAGTTCGAGCCGTCCGAGCCTATTGATAAAACTTTTTGAACTATATGCCGTAATTCTGAAAGAGACCCGTTTGTTCGGTAAAGGATGGATGGGTATCTTTCGGAATTTAAGTTCGCAAACCTTTTAAATTACAGTTTATAAGTCTATATTTGCAAAAAAATTAAAACACAGAACCATGATAATGCATAAAGTTACAACTTTAAATCAATTTATTATTGAGCGGCAGGCAGAGATTTCGGGTGCTACCGGGGAGTTCTCGAGACTTTTACATCATATCGGTATAGCTGCTAAAAAAGTTCATCGTGAGGTGAATAAAGCTGGTTTGGTAGATATATTAGGTAAGGTGGGTTCCATCAATGTCCAGGGTGAGGACCAGCAAAAGTTGGATGTCTATGCCGACAATACTTTTATGGATGAATTAAGGGCAAGTGGTGAGTGTTGCGGGGTTGCAACAGAAGAAAATCAAGATATTGTGGTTTTCGAGGAAGGCTTATGTAGAGATGCCAAGTATGTTATATGTATGGACCCGTTGGACGGCTCGTCGAATATTGACGTGAATGTGTCCGTGGGGACTATTTTTTCAATTTATAAACGTGTTTCTTCACTCGGGGAACCCCTGACAATGGAGGATTTCTTTCAACCCGGGACGCAGCAAGTGGCTGCCGGGTACGTGATTTACGGGTCGTCGACTATGTTGGTGTACACTTCCGGTAACGGGGTGAACGGTTTCACGCTGGATACGTCTATCGGGGAGTTCTGTTTGTCACACCCGAATATGCAGACGCCGGAAAACGGGAAAATCTATTCAATCAACGAGGGGAATTACGTGAATTTTCCCGTGGGAGTGAAGAAATTTATTAAATATTGCCAAGAGAAAGATGATGCAACCAAGCGTCCGTATACTTCTCGTTATATCGGTTCTTTGGTGGCCGATTTCCACCGGAACATGTTGAAAGGGGGAGTATTCCTTTACCCGCAAACCAGCTCGCACCCGACAGGTAAGTTGAGATTGTTGTACGAGTGCAACCCGATGGCATTTATTGCCGAGCAGTCGGGAGGTATGGCGACGGACGGGGAAAGGCGAATCCTTGAGATCGTGCCGGAGGCGCTGCACCAGCGGGTGCCTCTCTATACAGGCTCGAAGAAGATGGTACAGAAGGTTCAAGAGTTTCTGACTTTCTTCAACAATATCTAAGAAACAGAAAGTTCAAATGGATGATGGCACTAGCAATCATCCATTTGAAATTAAAAGAGAAATAAAAATTTATGCTATATGATAACGAAACAGTTAATTGAACCGAAGAGTATCGTGGTCGTGGGCGGCTCGGATGATATACATAAACCGGGCGGAACCGTGTTGAGAAATTTGCAAGACGGTAATTTCAAAGGAGAACTTTACGTGGTAAATCCTAAAATGGATGAAGTGCAAGGTGTGAAGTCTTATCGTGACGTGAAGGATCTTCCGCAAGTGGATTGCGCTATTTTAGCGATTGCCGCTAAATTCTGTCCCGCCGCAGTAGAGGTACTTGCCAAACAAAAAAATACAAAGGCATTTATTATTTTGTCTGCCGGGTTCCACGAGGAGAATGAGGAGGGTGCCAAGTTAGAGCGGCAGATCGTGGATACGATTGATTCCGTGGGTGGAGCATTGATAGGTCCCAATTGTATTGGGGTTTTGACTAACCATTATAGCGGGGTATTTACCAGTCCGATTCCGGAGTTGAACCCGCAAGGGGTGGATTTGATTTCCGGTTCCGGGGCAACGGCCTTGTTTATCATGGATTCGGGAATGCAGAAAGGTATTAAATTCAATAGCATGTATTCTGTCGGAAACTCTGCCCAGATGGGTGTTGAGGAGATTCTGGAATACATGGATGAATCGTTTGATCCGGAAACGAGTTCCCGCGTGAAGTTGTTGTACGTGGAGAGTATCGAGAAGCCGGAGAAGTTGTTGAAGCATGCTTCTTCATTGATTCGTAAAGGTTGCCGTATCGCGGCGGTTAAGTCCGGTGGTTCGGCTGCCGGAAGTCGTGCCGCTTCTTCACACACGGGGGCGTTGGCAAGCTCGGATGTTGCTGTTGAAGCTTTGTTCCGTAAAGCTGGAATCGTGCGTTGTAACGGACGTGACGAGTTGATGACGGTTGCCGGAATCTTTATGCATCCCGAGGTGAAAGGAAAGAATATAGCCGTGGTGACTCACGCGGGAGGTCCTGCCGTGATGTTGACCGATGCGCTCTCCAACGGCGGAATGGATGTGCCGCATATCGAGGGAGAAAAGGCAAAGGAGTTGTTGTCTAAATTATTCGGTGGTTCATCTGTCGGGAATCCGATAGACTTCCTTGCCACGGGTACGGCAGAGCAATTAGGCTTTATTCTGGATGCTTGTGACAAGGATTTTGATAATATCGACGGGATGGCTGTTATTTTCGGGAGCCCGGGATTGTTCCCTGTTTTCGACGTGTACAACGTGCTTGATGAAAAGATGAAGACAAGCAAAAAGCCGATTTTCCCCATCTTCCCGTCATCCAAGATCGTGAAGGCCGAGATCGACGAGTTCGTTTCTAAAGGACGGGTGTATTTCCCTGATGAAGTGTTGTTCGGAAATGCCCTTTGCAAGATATACAAGACTCCCGTGCCTCAACCGGAGCATTTCGATATGCCGGATATGGACGTGAAGAAAATCCGGGAAGTGGTGGATAACGCGCAGAATGGTTATTTGTCACCGGAAGAGATTCACGCTTTGTTGGATGCGGCAGGAGTTGCCAGAGCGAAAGAAGGCGTGTCCGATAACGAGGAGGAAATCGTGAAGATGGCGAAAGAGATCGGGTTCCCGTTGGTAATGAAAGTGGTCGGACCTATTCATAAATCGGATGTCGGCGGAGTCGTGATGAACGTGAACGACGAGGAAACTGTGCGTCGGGAGTTCAAACGGATGATGCAGATCAAAGATACTTACGCTATTATGTTGGCTCAACAGTTGAGCGGTACGCAAGTGTTTATCGGGGCGAAACGCGATGATAAGTTCGGACACATGGTGCTTTGCGGACTTGGCGGAATTTTTATCGAGGTGCTGAAAGACGTGAAAGCAGGGTTGGCTCCGATGTCCAAGTCAGAGGCTCACGGGTTGATTAAAGAACTGAAATCCTACAAGATTATCCAAGGAGTGCGCGGTCAAGAGCCCGTGAACGAAGACAAGTTCGCCGAGGCTGTGATGCGTATTTCCGCGTTGGTAAAAGTAGCCCCGGAAATCTTTGAGATGGACTTGAACCCGCTTCTGGGTAACAAAGACAACGTGGTTGCCGTGGATGCCCGTATTCGGATTGAAAAATAAAGAAATGAGGGTGTGTGTTAATACACCCTCTAGTCCATAAGGTCTATAAAGTCTATAAGGTCGTAAGGTCAGGCGTTATGGACTTTATGGATCTTACGGCTAAATTAATATATAATGAAGAAGAAGGATTTTATTGTTCTGGGGTGTGTGATTTTGTTTCTGCTCCCTTTTTTCGTGTCGGAAACGGTTTATTCCTTTTACAAGACGTTTAATGTCGAGCACGGTATGATTATGAGTTTCCTGAAATTTGGTATTCTGTCGACTTTCGGGGAGTGTATCGGGTTGCGTATCAGCGCGGGCGTTTATAATCGCAAGGGATTCGGGGTGTTGCCGAGAGCTATCGTGTGGGGAATCCTCGGGATGGGAATCAGTATGGCGATGACGATATTCGCGAACGGTGTTCCTGCGTTCTTGAAAACGATGGGGATGGAGAACGCGACGACCGTGATGGGAGAGGCTTTGTCCGGGCAGAAAGTGTTCGTTGCATTCTGTATTTCCGTGGCGATGAATACAATATTTGCTCCCGTGTTTATGACATTGCACAAGATTACCGATACGCATATATTGAGTCATGGCGGTACGTTGGCAGGTCTTTTTACCCCGATACAGATGGGTGAGATTATGGCAAACCTGAATTGGCGGGTACAATGGAATTTCGTGTTCAAGAAGACGATACCTTTTTTCTGGTATCCGGCTCACACGATTACTTTCTTGCTGCCGGGAGATACGCGGGTATTGTTTGCCGCTTTATTGGGTGTCGCTCTCGGAATATTGCTGGCGATCGCCACGCACAAGAAATAAGACGAATATAACTTTTAGACATTTTTGCCGTATAGTTTATAGTTGATACAATAATCACTATAAACTATATTTTTATGGATAAGGTTACAAGGAAAGGTAAAAAGGAGGTCGAAAGACAAGAAGAACCGTTGCGCTTGACTGCTGATCTTGAAGGAAATTATCTTTTGGATGAACGGACAAGTGAAATGAAGTGGTTAGGGATATTTTATTCCCCGGCGGGTGGAAATGTTCATCGGGTGGCTAAAATGCTGAAGAATAAAATCGGTGCCGGTAAAGTGGATATGTTTTGCGTGAATGATGTCCCCGCGGGGAAGTTGTTGGATTACAAGAATATGATTCTGGTTTGTTCTTCTCTTGGCAGAAGTACGTGGGAACGGGAGCAGAGAGATCAATGGGCGAAGTTTTTCCCGCAGATGCGTAAGATTTCGTTAAAAGATCGTTTTGTCGCTCTCGTCGGGCTGGGCGATCATATCACGTATCCCAAGAATTTCGTGGACGGGATGGGATACATGGCAGAGTTGGTAACCGGACTCGGTGCGACTTTAGTGGGTAAAACCACCACGGACGGGTACGTGTACGAGGATTCAACTGCCGTGGTTGATGATCTGTTTGTCGGACTGCCTTTGGATGAGGATTTCGAGCCGGAGAAGACGGATGCCCGGATAAACAAATGGTTGGATATGGTGATGCCGGAGTTTGAGGGGGTATAGGTTTTAAGCTGGAAGTTAAAAACTAAAAAGCTAAAAACTAGAAGTGCGGAAAATACGTCAACTTTTAGTTTTTAGCTTTTAATTTTTAGTTTTCTTTGAACGGTGGGTATTGTTTTCATTAAAAATGTTTACTTTTGAGGCAAATGACTTCATGGTTTATTGGTCTTTACCGTGATGATCGTTATTTGTAAAACGCAAAATATTATTGACATGACGAGATGTATTGTATGGATACTGCTCCTCTTGATTGGGAGTAGTGTGTTTGCCCAAAAGGCTGATTTTAAAGCTTGTTCGAGGTATTCGGAAAAAAATCTAAAAAGTCGTATTCACAGTTCATCGGTTTATCCTTCATGGATAGGGAGGACGGATTTCTTTTGGTATTATTACACAACGGACGAGGGGATAAAGTATTATCTGGTGGATGCCGGGAAAGGGAAAAAGCAGGAATTATTTTCAATAAAGGAGTTTGCCGCTAAATTGGCTGAGTTGACAGGAAAGACGGAAGATGTGAAGAATCTTCGGTTGGCGGGTTTTCAATTTGAGGGAGATAATCCCTATCGTTTTACTTTTTCAAAATACGGGAAGAGTTTCGAGTATAACGTGAAGACCGGAGAGCTGAAGGAATTCCGGAAGGAAGAAGTCAAGAGAGAGTTCGAGAGGAAGATTTATTGGCAAAACTGGTCGCCTGACGGGAAATATATGGTATACGCTTACAAGCATAACGTGTATTTGCAGGAGAAAGACGACACGACGGCTTTTCAATTGACGACGGACGGGGAGCGTTCTTATTCTTACTCTTATCAGCGGGATAAGGATTCGGATAAGAAGGAGAGTGCTGCCATCACGTGGTCGGGAAATTCCAAGGTGTTTTATTGTTTGCGGCAGGATCGCAGAAAAGTTGAGGAGGGATGGTTGATAGATCATCTGGCACAGCCTCGTCCGACATTGAAATCTTATAAATTCCCGATGCCGGGGGAGAAACATGTGTTCACGTATGATTTGCATTTGTTTTACCCGGAGAAGAAATTGCATGTCAAGGTGGATATCGGGAAATATCCGGATCAAGAGGTGAAGATGATACTTTTCGATTTTAAAAAATACCCGGATTATCTTTATTTCACGCGCAAAAGCAGGACGTGTAATCAAATGGATCTTTGCCGGGTGGATGTGAATACAGGAGAGGTGTTCGAGGTGATACATGAAGTGTGTGATCCTCATTTCACGGAACAATTGTTCGAGTGTCGTATTTTGAATGGTGGGGAAGATATTGTATGGTGGTCGGAGCGTTCGGGTTGGGGACAATATTATCTGTATAACAAGGACGGAAAGTTGAAGAATCGGGTTACTTCCGGTGATTTCGTGGCAGCCCGAATTTATGAGATGGATACGACAGGACGGAGTTTTGTTTTTGAAGGCTATGGGCGGGAGGAAAGTATTAATCCTGAGTACAGGCTTTTTTACCGGGTGAATTTTGATGGTTCCGGGTTCACGTTGTTAACCCCGGGTGACGGTTATCATTCAATAGATTTGTCTAAGAACGGCAAGTATCTGGTGGATAATTATTCAAGAGTGGATATGGCTCCGGTTGCAGAATTGAGGGATGCGCGAGGGCGTAAAATCATGGCGCTGGAGAAGACGGATTTGCGATTGTTATATGAAACCGGATGGAAAGAGCCCAAGAGGATAAAAGTGAAGGCTGCCGACGGGATCACGGATCTGTATGGGGTGATGTACCAACCGTTTAAGATGGACTCGACTCGTGGTTATCCTGTCATCGTGAATGTTTATCCCGGGCCACAGGAGAATCTGGTTCCGCAGGCTTTTAGTATTGAT
Organism: uncultured Butyricimonas sp.; assembly: GCF_959596855.1. NCBI lineage: Bacteria > Pseudomonadati > Bacteroidota > Bacteroidia > Bacteroidales > Odoribacteraceae > Butyricimonas > uncultured Butyricimonas sp. The sequence continues at coordinate 671 of NZ_CAUFYA010000030.1, read as the reverse complement.
GATAACGGCAACGAGACATTGGCTCAGTTGGGGTTTATCGTGGTAAATGTCGGTTTCCGTGGCGGATGTCTCACGAGAGGGCGTAATTTCCATTGTTTCGGTTACGGGAATTTGAGGGATTACGCATTGGCGGATTGTAAGTTTGTTGTCGAGCAGTTGGCTGATAGATATTCTTATATAGATATCGATAAGGTTGGTATTTACGGTCATTCCGGGGGTGGATTTATGGCGGCAGCTTCTATTTTGACTTATCCCGATTTTTATAAAGTTGCCGTGGCTGCTTCGGGGAATCATGATAACAATATATACACGAAATGGTGGGGAGAGACTTATCATGGCGTGAAGATGAACGATAAGAACGTGTTTGAATCCAAGATTCCCACTAATATTGAATTGGCGAAGAATCTGAAAGGGAAGCTGTTGCTGATAACGGGGGACATGGATATAAATGTACACATGGCTCACACGATCCGGTTGGCAGATGCTTTGATAAAAGCGAACAAACGTTTTGATTTGATGATACTTCCGGGGGCGGATCACGGGTTGGCGGGCGATTACTACCTTAATTTGATAAAGTATTATTTCGTGGAGAATCTAATGGGACAGAAAATGGATAATATCAATATGGGGGACGTGGATTGACTATGAATAAACGATCCTTTTTTGAGTTT